>JBDLJP010000067.1:0-8983 GCA_039714295.1 Candidatus Fermentibacterota bacterium | reverse complement strand
TCTTCTGCAATCCAGGAGATCTGGTACTTGTTCCCAATCCGGGCTATCCGGTATATCGCGCATCGGCTATACTTGCGGACGCCATTCCCATCGACCTGCCTCTGCTTCGTGAGAACGGATTCATACCTGATCTTAATTCCTTTTCAAAAGAAGTGATCGACAGCGTGAGGCTTGTTTTTCTTAATTACCCGAATAATCCCACCGGAGCAGTTCTCACGCTTGATAAGATGAAAGAGATCGTGGAATGGGCAAGAAGGGAAGATGTCCTGATAGTCAGCGACAATTCCTACAGCCACATAAGATTTGACGGGAAACCTCCGGCATCGTTTCTTCAGATACCGGGTGCAGAGGATGTATGTCTGGAGTTTCACAGCCTTTCCAAAACATTCAATATGACAGGTTGGAGAGTCGGATTCGTGGCAGGCGGCAGTAATCTCGTGAAGACCTTCATGAGCGCCAAGGAGAATATGGATTCCGGAATATTCACAGCGGTTCAGAAAGCTGCCGAGAGAGCTCTCAACATGAATATATCCTGCTTTTTTGATATTTATGCAAAGCGGAGGGCAGTTCTGGTGGAAGGTCTCAGAAAGCTTGACTGGGATGTTTGCGAATCACCGGGTACCTTCTACGTTTGGGTCAGGCTTCCCAAGGGCACGCAATCCATGAGGTTTGCCCGCAAACTGATAACTCATACCGGGATTGTGGTTACACCCGGAAGCGGATTCGGTACATACGGGGAGGGATATATCCGTTTTGCTCTTACCATTCCCGAAGAATCCATCTACCAGGCAATAGGAAGACTTGAACAGAACGAGCTTTTCAGACATAAAATAAAGGCATGGCTGAAAAAGGGAGTTGAATGACAGGCAGACTTGTACTGAAGAACATCGTACTCCGGCTGAAGCTGGGAGCTGCAGATCTTGAGAAAATAACTTCCAGGGATGTTCCGGTTACCGTTTCCTGGAGCGGTAGAATTGCCGGTGGTCCTTCAGTTGACTACGCTGATGTGTGTGAAACTCTTGCGAAGTTCGAGGGAAGAGAGTACGATTATATTGAAGATCTGGCATCGGATATTCTTGGAATGCTGCGAGCAGAATATCCTGATGGTATATGGCAGGTGACCGTTACAAAACCGTTTCCACCGGTATCTCTGAAACTGGAATCTGCTTCATTCACTGTTGAGGGAGGCGGGAATGTCTGAATTTGCCCTTGGAATCGGAAGCAATCTGGGAAACAGGGCAAAGAATCTTCTCGAAGGTATTCGTTACCTGCTATCCAGATACGGCATGGGCATGTTCAGACTGTCGGGAGTTTACGAAACACCTCCCATAGAAGGAGTCGAGGGTGGAGATTTTCTGAACTGCGTCTTTGCAGGGAACTTCTTTGGATCTGCAACGGAACTGCAGAAGAACTGCAGGGAAGCTGAAGTCCTGCTGGGTTCCAGGGTGAAGAAGGATAATTCCGCCCGAACACTTGACATAGATCTGCTTTTCTTCGGTGATATAATCCGGGATGACGAAGAACTGACACTCCCTCATCCCGGAATACAGAATAGACGGTTTGTTCTCAGACCGCTTTCCGATGTCTGGTCCGGCAGGATTCCGGGATTGGAACTCACGCCCGAAGAATATCTTAATAGCTGTTCCGATAAAAGCAGTATCAGGAGTGTCCACGAGATGCCTTCTGAAGGCTGCTTCTGGGAGGTGTCCGGCTGAAGTCAGAACTTGGTTATGTTGTTGTTGAAGGTCCCATCGGAGTAGGCAAAACAACTGTCTGTAATCTGCTGGCATCCAGCTGGAGTGCCGGGACAGTACTCGAAGAAGTGGAAGAGAATCCATTTCTTCCGCGGTTTTACAGGAACAGAAAAGCCTGGGCATTTCAGACGCAGCTCTTTTTCATGCTCAGTCGTTACAGGCAGCAGAAGAAGCTGGCGCAGCTGGATCTGTTCAGAAGGAAATTTGTCGCTGATTATATGTTCGCAAAGGACAGAATATTCGCCTCTATAAACCTTCAGGATGATGAATTTGCTCTTTACGAGAAACTCTCCGCAGTGCTGATATGTGATATCCCCCAGCCCGACCTTGTGATATACCTTCAGGGATCATGCGATTCCCTCCTGAGAAGAATATCCAGCCGGGGAAGATCCTTCGAGAACGATGTAAGCCGCTCCTACCTTGAGAAACTGACTGATGCCTACAACGATTATTTCTTCAGAGCGAGGAAACACCCTACCCTTATCGTCAACACGGATCATGCGGATTTCAGACACAAGGGAGAGGATTTCAATCAACTTCTTGAAGCGGTGGAGAACCATTCAGGAGGTATAGAGAGCTTCGTCCCGAAACTTGGCGGTCGGAGATAAAGAATACTACCGTTCTGCGGACTGCGGCGCAGGTTGGAAAACTTGTAGAGCGGTGGCGCGCAGCAGGAATGAGGATCGGATTAGTTCCCACGATGGGAGCTCTTCACAGGGGGCATCTCAGTCTTGTCTCGATCGCTCTTAAGGAAGCTGACAGGGTTATCGTGTCCATATTCGTGAATCCGTCTCAATTCGGTCGGGGAGAAGATCTCTCATCCTACCCTTCGGACTTTGATGAAGATTTGAAGAAGCTTGAAGAAACGGGTGCTCATTGCGTGTTCTTTCCATCCGTTGATGAAATCTATCCCGAAGGGTTTTCTACCTCCATTCATGTTTCCGGGCTCACTGATACTCTCTGCGGCAGGTACAGACCCGGACACTTTGACGGAGTCGCAACAGTCTGCACGATTCTGCTGCGCATAGCGCGTCCGGATATCGCTGTCTTTGGAAGGAAGGATGCCCAGCAGCTTGCTGTTATCAGAAGAATGGCGGATGACCTCAGGCTTGGAGTCGAAATTCATGCTGGAGAAATAGTCCGAGAACCCGACGGTCTCGCGATGAGTTCGAGGAACTCGTACCTCAATCCGGAAGAGCGGAAGCAGGCGCCGGTTATTTACAGTGGTCTGTCAAGGGCTGCGGAACTGGTTTTAGATGGTGAGCGGAATGCTGAACGGATTTACAGTGCGGTGCGTGAAGTTATTGATGAAGCTCCTCTGGCTGCTCTGCAGTATCTGGAGCTTGTTGACCCCTTTACCATGAAACCTCTTTTGAAGCTCACCACCCCCGCTCTTCTTGCAGTTGCTGTATATTTCGGGCGTACGAGACTGATAGATAATTTAATCCTGAAACCCTGAGAGTTGCTGAAGGAGGAAGTATTTTGCACAGGTGCTTTTTAGGGGCTAAACTGCATAGAATGGTTGTAACTGAAGCCGATCTGAATTACGCAGGTTCGATAACCATCGACAGAGATCTTCTTGATATGTCTGGAATACTACCCGGAGAACGGGTTCAGGTTGCTGATATAGAGAGCGGCACGAGATTCGAAACCTATGTCATGGAAGGCGCTCGGGGAAGCGGAGTTATATGTGTCAACGGGGCTGCTGCGAGGTTGGTTCACATTGGTGACAGGGTGATAATTCTTCAGTATGTGTGGGTTTTGGATGATTGCGCTCCTCCGAAGGCAAGAGTTGTGATTGCTGACAATAATAATCTCAATCCAAAAATTATTAACTCATGACAGCCTGTATCATTCTTGCCGCAGGCCAGGGGAAGAGGATGAAATCGCCGCTTCCGAAAGTAGTCCATCAGGTACTTGGAATTCCCATGGTGATAAGAGTAGTGAAGCAGGCGGTTCAGGCCGGTCTTGCAAGCCCGGTCGTCGTTGTCGGTCATGGCAGGGAAAGCGTCATTCCAATCCTTGAGGCTGAGGGAGCTTCGTGGGCCCTGCAGGAAAAGCAGCTGGGAACCGCGCATGCGGTTACCTGCGGATTAAAGGGCATTTCCGCAGAAAGCGTGATGGTGCTGCTGGGTGATGTTCCCCTTCTGAGAAGTCTCACCATTTCAGAGCTTGAGGAATCCCGCAGAAAAGCCGGAGCCGCGATTGCTGTTCTCTCGACCCGCCCGCCCGATCCTTCGGGATATGGAAGGATCATCCGGGAGGGTGATTATCTTCGAGCCATAGTTGAAGATAGCGATTGTACTCCGGAGCAGCTGAAGATAGGTGAAATTAACACGGGCCTCATGTCATTTGACGGCGGAGTACTTCCCGAACTGCTCAGAGAGATCAGAACAGATAACGATCAGAGAGAATATTACCTTACGGATACCATTTCAATCGCCGTGAAACGGGGGCTGCCCTGTATCGCCGTACCGGCAGATGATTACAGAGAGGTTTCCGGAGTGAACAACCGTGTTCAGCTGACCTGCGCAACCGAAAATCTCCGCAAGCAGGTTCTTGACTCTCACATGCTCAGGGGAGTTAACATCCCCGACCCGGGCGGGGTGTGGATTGAGGAATCTGTCAGCATCGGTGAAGATGTTTCGATTGGAAGATCGGTCAGACTCTCCGGGGCAACGGCTTTGGGTGATAAGTGTTTTGTGGGAGATGGGAGTATTCTGATTGATACTGATGTTCCACCGGGCACGGTTATTGAACCGTATTCCGTAATAGGATGGAAGAGTACAGGGTGAAGCATCTATCCGCACCATGGAGAAGCGCATACGTTACAGGTTCGAAAGAGGAGGACGGATGCGTGCTTTGCAGGATCGGCGGGGAGCCGGACAAAGACAGAGAGAATTACGTGCTGCACCGCTCGGGCGGCTTTTTCATCGTGCTGAACAGATACCCGTATATCAACGGTCATCTTATGATCGTACCGGTGAGGCATGCGAAGGATCTGTCCGAACTTGATAGCTCGGAGCTTGATACACTTATCAGGCTGGTTGTGAAGAGCGAAAAGGCATTGATGGAAGGCATGAACTGCATGGGAATGAATGGAGGGTGGAATCTGGGAGGCTGTGCCGGAGCCGGAATTGAGGGGCATATACATATTCATATGCTTCCAAGGTGGTCAGGTGATACGAATTTCATGACCGCAACAGGTGAGACAAGGGTTATATCGGCTTCACTCGAGAGCAGTTACAAAAGACTCAAGCCCGTTTTTGCCATGGAGGTTGATTAGATAATGGCTGCAGGCAGAGGTTTTCCCTGGAGGTGGGTGATTGCCGGGCTGGCAATCACCGTTATAGTGCTGACCGTACTCATTCCCCCGCCCGGAGCAGTTCGGGAAGTGGAGAGTGATGATATTCCATCCGAAACGGACTTAAGTGAGGAGATTGAACCGGCACCGGAGATCAATGTCCCCGATTCGATCAGAGTTCTGGTTCTTAACGGTACATTAACCGATGGACTGGCTACCAGAACCCAGAGGCAGCTGCTGGGCTCCTCCTCCGATTCGACGGTTATCCTCGCTCCCTTCGATCCTTCGAATACCGATATAAAGCCGTATGAAGAAACTATTATCATATCGCATCTGGCAGATATTTCGGCGGCAATTGTAATAGCGGATCTCCTTGGAAGACCGGAGGAATGTATTGTATGGGAAGTTCCCGCGCATGATACTTCAGTGATCGTGGATGTGACCGTCTGCATCGGTAGTGATATCGGGGAAATGATCCCGGTTGTTGAATAAATCCAATGAGGACAATGGAGGTGTTTTTTGTCAAGAGATATTCTTGATATTTTTGTAGAAGCTATCCGTCAGCGACACGGTTACAGGATTGTCGCTCTGGATATGAGCGATGTGCCCCTTACAATGGAGGCTTTCCTCGTGGCCAGCGCTGAGAACAGGATTCAGGCCAGAGCTGTTGCTGATAATGTAATGGAGATCGCAACCGGGAATGGATTCAGAAAGCACCATATCGAAGGTTACGATGAGGGCAGCTGGATACTCATAGATTTCATAGATCTTGTTATTCACATTTTCATTCCTGAAACCAGGGAATTTTACAACCTCGAAACGCTCTGGAACGATGTCCCGAGCATTGAATACGATGATGTGGAGGATCCGGCGGATGATGACCCCAGCCATCCTGAGGAATAAACTGGAGAATGCTCTTGAATCTTCAGTCCGCAGCATCTGGGGAGATAGAATACCAGACGATTTCCGTGCAGCTGTATCCGGATCGAACAATCTGGAATTTGGAGATATTTCCTGTCAGGCCGCGATGAGGCTGGCGCGTATACTGAAGGATAATCCCCGTTCAATCGCGGGAAAAATAACTGAAGCCCTGGCTGACAGCGTTGAGGGTATTTCATCCATCTCCATTGACGGTCCGGGGTTTATCAATTTCAGATTTTCGGATGATTATCTTGCCTCCACCTCTTTTTATCTGGCTTCCAGAGGGTTACAGTCCCTTCTGCCGGATGCAGGCGCCGGAAGAGAGGTTCTGGTTGAGTACGTAAGTTCCAACCCAACAGGACCATTGACAGTCGGCCACTGTAGACAGGCCGTTCTGGGTGAAACCATCAGCAGCCTCCTTGAAGCTTCAGGGTGGAAGGTCAGCCGTGAGTATTACTTCAACGATACGGGAAGACAGATGAACCTTCTCGGAGAATCACTTGCGGCAAGATACCTGTCAGCTGAAGGCCATAAGACGGCAATACCGGAAAACGGTTATCACGGGAGTTACATTATCGAGTGGGCTTCAGACCTCAGGACAGAGCGCGGAGAGGGACTGACATGGAAGGATGATCAGGACACCTTTATCCGTTTTGCCGAACAGAAAGCCATGAAGATGATACTCTCTGACCTCTCTCTCCTCGGTATTGAATTCGACAGGTTTTTTTCGGAGAGTGAGCTCATACCTGAAGCTGTGACGGACGCTATCGGGAAACTCACCGAATCAACTGTTGAAGGAAGGAGTCTGGTCTACAAGGATGATTCAGAGAAACTCTGGCTCAGGTTCACAGCTCTCGGTCGACCGAAGGACAGGGTGATAGTCAGGGATACCGGTATGTACACTTACAGGATGCCCGATATCGCCTACCATCTGGATAAATTTTCCAGGAACTATGACCTGATAGTTGATATCTTCGGAGCGGATCACCTCGATACAAGCCGCGATGTCACGGCTGCCCTCGAATGCCTTCTCGGCAGCGAGAGCGTTTCTGAAAAACTGAGGGTTATCATCCATCAGTTCGTGACTCTCGTAAGGGATGGCAAAAAAGTAAAAATGTCGACCAGATCCGGAGAATTTGTAACACTCCGGGAACTTATCAACGATGTCGGTTCATCCGATGTTACAAAGTATCTATTCCTGACCAGAAGGGCGGAAGCCCACATGGATTTTGATCTTGACCTTGCAAAAATGCAGTCCAACGAGAATCCGGTTTATTACGTTCAGTACGCACATGCAAGAATAGCAGGCATACTCCGTGCAGCCGGGGAAGCCGGGATAGACTCCCCTCATGAGTTTTCCAGTAATTTATCCTCCCTGCTGGATGGTGAGTACGAACGGGAGCTGATGCGCCTTCTCGAATCCGTGCCTGTTCAGGTTACCGCAGCCGCGGCTGAAATGGAACCGCACAGGCTTACTGAGATACTTGCGGATCTCGCGGCAGGATTCCACAGGTTTTATCAGCATGCACGAGTTGTCGATACTGACAATACGGAAGTCTCAGCTGCCCGTCTTATGCTCTGCAGGGCATGCAGACGATGTATTGGTGACCTTCTCGGGATACTGGGAGTTGATGCTCCGGATAGAATGTAAATTATAAATCAGTATATGAACAGGACGGGTTTAATATGGCACTTCTGGTAGTTGGTTCAGTTGCACTCGATACGGTCACGACTCCTGCCGGGAAGGTGGAGGAAACCCTTGGCGGTTCCGCTATCTATTTCTCCCTTGGAGCCGGATGCTTCGATGTGGTCAGGATTGTGGGAGTCGTAGGACCGGATTTCCCGGTATCCGAGAAGAGATTTCTTGCGGAACGAAGAATAGATGTTAGAGGATTGACCACAGGCCAGGGCCCGACATTTCGCTGGGAAGGCGCGTACGGTCCCAATTTCGGAGATGCGCGAACAATAAGGACCGAGCTTGGTGTATTCGCGAGTTTTGAACCAAAACTTCCGGATGATTATCTGAACACACCATGTGTTTTCCTTGCCAATATAGACCCTGTGCTGCAGCTTCAGGTTTTAAAGCAGGTTAAAAATCCCCGCTGGATAGCTGTTGATACCATGAATCTCTGGATAGATACGCAGAGGGATAAGGTTCTTGAAGTCTTCAGCAAGGTTGATATCGTTTTTGTCAATGCTTCCGAATCGAAGCAGATTTCCCGCAAGACTAATCTCTTCGATGCTGCCAAGTTCATTATCAGCAGCGGACCACGCTACGCTGTTATCAAAATGGGCGCGGCAGGCGCGGTTATCTTCGGAGGAGCTGAACCCTTTGTTCTCCCGGCTTACCCATTGAAAAAAGTGGTTGATCCGACCGGAGCAGGGGATACATTCGCCTCGGGGATGCTTGGATATCTTGCGGGCAGCGACAGCGATCTGGACTTCGACAGTATGAAGAAGGGACTGGCTTACGGATCCGTTAATGCCAGCTACGCCTGCAGCGGTTTCGGTGTGGAGAAACTCCGGGAGCTGGCCCGTGACGATATAGATTCAAGGATGGAGTACTACCTCTCCACAAATCAGCTGGGGGAATACAGAATATGAAACCTGTTGATTACAGGAGCAGCGGAGTCGACATAGAGGAGGGAGAAAAGGCTATATCCCTCATGAAGGCTCAGGTGAGAGGGACATTCACGAAAGATGTCCTTTCCGACCTGGGACATTTCGGGGGGCTTTTCAGAGCTGATTTCAGTCATATGAAGGAGCCTGTACTTGTAGCCAGTACGGACGGCGTGGGCACGAAGCTCAAAGTAGCCTCTATGGCGGGGAGTTACGGAACTGTCGGCAGTGATCTTGTTAACCACTGCGTGAACGATATTCTTGTTCAGGGAGCGTCACCGCTGTTCTTCATGGATTACATAGCCTGCGGCAGTCTGGATGCTCGAATTGCTGCTGACATAGTATCCGGACTTGCTGCTGCCTGCAGCGAGAACGATTGTGTTCT
>JBDLJP010000066.1:0-9256 GCA_039714295.1 Candidatus Fermentibacterota bacterium | reverse complement strand
CATCATCCTGCAGCCAGAAAGGTATGTAAGCTTCTTCGTAAACCCTGTACCCGGAGGGAAGTTCAAGATTGTCAAGCAATGTCACCCTGAAACGGGCGGCCATTCTCTCAGCACCCATGAACGAATAGGCAACCGTACGGATGTACTCTCCGTTTTCCCTTACTACGGAACCCTGAACATCAAGCGTGTCTATCTGGATTATGTCACCGAGCTCCATAGTTCCGCCGGTTGTCATGATACGGCTCTCGAGAACATCGGAAAGCTCCGGATTTTCCATGCCGTCTATTCTGAAAGTCATGTCAATTCGCTCATCACCGATCTGAACCTCAGCCCCATACCCCCCGGCCAGGTTATATCTGAAAGCCATGAATATCTGGTAAGGATTTACACCCAGGTCCGCGAGTTCCTGCCTGTCGAAAACCACCGCAAGCTGATTGCGCTCCGGCGTTCTCGGATCCCAGTTGATATCCACCTCACCAACTCTTGGATGACGCTCCAGCATAGTCATCAGAGCCATGGCGATATCCTTGAGCCCCTGGTAATCGAATCCCCGCAGTTCAACTGTCTGCATCATCCCGGCGCTTCTTGTGCTTCTCCAGTACGGTTCCGGGTTCATCCCCCTCACATACACGCTCCTGGTGCCGCCAATGGTTGTGGCCAGCGCCCGCACTTCGGCTTCGATCTGAAGACCGTATCCGGTTTCAACAGCTTCATCGGTAAGGATTGAATAAACAGATGCGCTTTCTCCAAACACCGAGGTTCTTGTTGATTTAATCCCGTCGCTGTTGGTCAGTATCTCCTCAAATCCCCTGGTCGCATCATCCACAACTTCCTGCGGTGTGCCGGGGGGGAACCGCAGCGAAACAATTATGTAATCAACTTCGAAACTGAAACCCCAGTCCTCCCCTTTTTCGACTTTGGTGATAAATACGAAAACCGCTCCAGCTACAAGCAGCAGAGAGAGAAGTACAGCTATAAGGGGCCTGTGGTGAAGAACCGCAATCATCCTGGCAAGATGCCTGTCCCATTTTTTCTCTCTGTACCATTTATTCGATTTCCATCTTCCCGCTATTGAGGGTACCAGCGTCAGGCAGATGAAGTAGGAGGCTGTAAGAGTTGCAGCGATTGTAAAGGCAAACGGCCGGTAATAAAGCTTCAGAAAACCTTCACTGGCCAGAATAGGAACCAGAGCCACCATTGTCGTGAGAATACCGCCGAGGATAGGTATTGCCACTTCCTTGGCACCTGTCCTGGATGCTTCCATCGGGGACATCCCCTGCCTTCTGCGGAAGCCTATGGCTTCAAGAACAACAACAGCGCCGTCGACAAGGAGCCCGAAGGCTATCGCAAGGGCGCTGAGTGTAAGTACATTGATGCTGTACCCGGCCAGATATACTGCCGTAACAGCCATCGCGGCAGAAAAAACAATAGAGGTCAATATCAGGGGTGTGGAAAGGGGGCTGTGGTTCAGCAGCAGAAGAACAAGAATAATCGCGGCAAGTGAAACCAGAGCTCTCCATGAGAGTTCCTTAAGATCACTGGTAATGCCCTCGGTACCATCCTCCATGAGGTTAAGCTCTATACCCTCCGGCAGAAGAGCTTCAAGTTCCTCGACCTCGGACTTGACCAGATCAGCCACGCGGACGGCATTGCTGGAAGCGCTGCGGTCAATCTGAAGGCTTACCTGATCCATACCGTTGTATCTGAAGATGTTACTGCTGCTTTCGCTGTAATCAACAAGTATCCTGCTGGAAACATCCGACAGTGTTATGAATCTGCCGCCCCGGTTCGAAACAACAAGATCATTCAGTTCGGAAACGCTTCCCGGAACGGTAGAAAGGCGGATAACCGCTTCAAGTCCGGATGTGTCGACCGCCACTCCGGCATTTCTGTCCACAATGCTCCGGCTTACCGCACTGCCGACTTCCGAGAGTGTAATGTCCAGGGCATCCAGGGCGTTCCGATCGATGTCAATAATGATTTCCTGTCTGCCGAGACCCTCCACCATCACGGAGCTTACTCCGTTGATGCGCTCAAGCCTGGGAACGATAATATCATCCGAAATCTGCTTCAGAATGGAGTGTTCAGCGCCTGTGATTGCGTAGATGAGAAAACCTTCGCTTGAGAGTTCGCGGGGAACCGCCTGGGTCACACTCCCTGTTCTGACTGCGTCGGGAAGTTCATCCTGCAGGAATGATATCCTTTCGGTAAGCACCATAGCGGCAACATCCATATCCGTACCCTTTTCGAAGGAAACGCTTACATGACTGCCGCCGGGGCTTGATGTGGATGAAACTTCAACTACACCTTCAACTTCACGCGCGACATCTTCGATAGGACGCGTAATCTGTTCGCAGATTGCCTCAGGATCGGCCCCTGTCCAGTAAGCGGAGATATTCAGTGTCGGCAGTGTGGCATCGGGTGTACCCTCGATCGGAACTTTGTTAAAGGAAACGACCGCCAGAACCAGTAGAGCTACAAAGATAACCGCTGTTCCGCGAGGCCGCTTAAGAACCAGATCAACCATTGACAACTGTATCCCTCTTTCCCGAGAGTACCCTGTAGAGAACGGGAACAATCACAAGGGTGAGGATGGTCGCCACGGAAATCCCGCCTATCACAGCTATTGCCAGAGGCTGGCGAAGACTGGCGCCGGAACCGAATCCTATGGCCATCGGAAGAAGCCCCAGAACCGTTGTTACGGTTGTCATGAGGACAGGTCTGAATCTGTCTCTGCCCGCCTGGATTATGGCACTGTTTTTACTGAACCCCTGCCTCCGAAGCTGCCCGATCCGCTCGACCAGAAGAATACCATCGTTAACGACAATACCGGATAAGACAACAACTCCGATACCGGAGAGGGCATTCCAGCTCTGACCGAAAAGCCCCAGTCCTATTACAACACCTATGATACCCATAGGTACTGTGAACATTATCACAAGGGGCTCACGGAACGATTCGAACTGAGTGGCAAGAAGAACGTAGACAAGTCCTACGGCAAGAAGAACTGCCAGTACAATGCTTGATGTAGTACGGTTCATCTCCTCTATCTCGTTCCCCTGCCGGAGCTGAACTGGCGCTTCCCGGAGCAGCGTATCGGCGGCGGTGACCACATCCCTGGATATCCTTGCAAGGTTGCTTCCCGAGCCCTGAATCTGTACGCCCACGGCACGGTTTCCCTGGTTGTGTTCTATAAATCCCGGAGTCTGCTGACGGTACGGTTCGGTTATCCTGCCGAGCTGGAGAAGCCCTGACGATGTGGGCATTGATCTTGCCAGAAGCGAATCTGTAGGGATTCCCTCCCCCCTGCCTGCAAGAAGAACTACGTCAACTCTCTCATCCTGACGGTAATAAGTAGTTACCGTAATACCTCTTGATAAACTCTCCACAAAATCTGCAATATCGTTTGCGGTCAGTCCGAAAAGGTTCAGGAGTTCCTGATCAAGGTCAAGAACCATTTCAGGTTTTCCGGGAAGGTACTGAACATCTGCCGATTCAACTCCATCGTATTGAGACAGTATAGCGGCGAGACCTTCGGCTCCTTCAAGATCAATAGAAATATTCTCACCTTCAAGATAGACAGTGAAGGAACTCCCTCCGCCCAGTATCTCACCAAGGAGAGACTGTCGTTTTTCAACAGTAATGGGGAAATTAAACGCGGTACTCCAGGCATCTCTCAGTAACTGCATGACTCCTGTCGCATCCTCGGGAGTCGGATAGGAAGCTGTCAGAACAGCATCCACTCCTTCGGAGGAGCGTACGCCGCTGCGCCCGGAGACCCAGTCAGCACCGGAAGATACAGCCAGAGCAGTAACTTCCTCGGAGAGTTCAATCATCTGCGCCATGGATGTGCCTCTGGGAGCGGAGTAGGAAATCTCCAGCTGGTTCACAGGTGTACTGGGAAGCAGCTGCATGGGAAGCCCCATACCTGCCAGCAGTGATAATGCAAAAACCACCAGAACTCCGGATAATACAACGACAGGACGCTTAAGAATCCTCTCCATCAGACTCACATAGCGTTCCTTCAGCCGGGTTGTTACATCCGTACTTTTCTTCAGCTTTTTAATTCTGGCAGTGAGTGCGGGAATTATGGTAACAGCTACCAGAAGGCTGGCAAGAAGGGCAAATCCGACAGCCAGCGCCTGATCACGGAAAAGCTGGCTTGTGATACCCTCCATGTATACTACAGGGAAGAATACGATCAGAGTGGTCAGTGTACTTGCTGTAATAGCCTTGCCGACTTCGGATGTTCCGGATCTGGCAGCACTGACCGCATCTTCACCCTCTTCTCTGCGTCTGAAGATGGCTTCAAGTACAACAACCGCGTTATCAACAAGCAATCCTGTTCCAAGTGCAAGGCCTCCGAGTGACATGATGTTAAGCGAAACACCCGATATGAAAAGGAAGAAAAGCGCTATCGAAATACTCAGAGGAAGCGAAAGTCCAAGGACGAGCGGGCTTCTCCAGTCCTTCAGAAAAAAGAACAGAACAAGGAACGCAAGAAGACCGCCAAGCAGGAGGGCTTCTATCACCTCGCCGATGGATTCCTCGATAAATTCAGCATCGTTCTGAATAATATCAAGCTGCAGGGCTTCGTATTCGTTATTGAGTTCCGAAAGAAGGTGCTCGATTTCACGGGCAACCTCCACGGTGTTGGATTCGGCCATCTTTCTGACGCGAATAATCAGGCAGCGCTCACCGTTGAAACTGGCCCATTCGGTAACCGGTTTCTCGCCAAGGGATACCACAGCCACATCGCGGAGCAGCAGCGGTGTGTTGCCTCTGCTGCCGATAACTGTATTCTCAACATCGGCAAGGGTGGAGAATTCACCTTCCAGTGAGAGGAAATACTCCCTCTGCCCATCGCGGACGAGTCCTCCGGACATGGACACATTGGCTCCCTGTAGAGCCCTGGATATCTGCTGAGGATCAAGGTTCATCTCCTCAACTACGCCTTCCCGGAGGCGCACGAATACAACCGCTTCAGCTTCTCCCTGTATTTCACAGCCGGCTACACCTTGAGCCTGATCGATCCTGGTGGTGACCAGTCTCCTGGCAAAATCCGTAACTTCCGTCCAGTCGCTGGATTCCATGGTCATGAGGACTTCCATGAAGGGTCTTCTTGAAGGGTCGTAATCTACAATGGTCGGTCTTCCGGCTTCATCTGGAAGCGACCATCCTGCCACATCCAGCTTCTCCCTGACCTCCAGCCTGGTAAAATCCATCCTGGCACCCCAGTCGAACTCCAGCGTGATCCTGCTTCTGTCGCCGTAGGACCGGGAGCTGTAGCTCCGGAGTCCCCGGACTCCCGCAACAGCATTTTCAAGAGGATCAGTTACAAGACGTTCAACCTCGTACGGGCTGGATGATGGGTAGGTTGTTTCAATGGTAAGCCTCGGATACTCGACCGATGGCAGCAAATCCACCGGCATCTTCAGAACCGCGACTGTTCCGAGAAGGGCTGCAACTATGGAAAGAACTGTTATGGCTACTGGTCTGGAAACGGCATTACTGGTAAGCTTCACCGGGAAATCCCCCGTTCATTCTGATAAATTATCGGTTTAAAATACACAATGAAACTCAAAAATGCAATTTTTCAACAATTGTACGCTACATATGATTACATATTAATGAATTATAGAATCACTTACAGGTAATTCAAATAGTTGGATTGACGCACTCATATCAGCTTTCAGTTCATCTTCCCAGGCTCCCCCCCCCGTCAACCTTCATTATTTCTGAATTAAACTGCTTATATTTCAGATTCTATACTTCGGATGATTGACTTTGGCCCGATAAACAGACCTTCAAGCTTTCAATCGGAGGACAGGCTGGGTTCCACACCAAGATTAAGAGAGCAGTATTGTCATCTGCATAGTATTGACAATCATTTCAGCGGGACCAATATTGGGTCGTAAGATACGGTACATATTCAGGTACCTGAAAGGGGGCCTAATGCCTCAGCAGAAATTCAGTGTCCATGAGACTCAAGCAGAGTTCTTATCCAACTATAAAGTATATGGCTTCAAGGATAAAAGTTCGATGGTTCGCAAAGCCATAGATCAGCTGCAGAGACAACTGGAGCTTGATGCACTTAGAGAATCAGCAGAACTGTATTCTGAAATATACTCAGAAGATGATAATCTGAAGGATTTGACTCAATCAGCCATTACCGGATGGCCGGAATGACTCCCTTAAAAAGGGGTATGATCATTAACGTGAACCTTGATCCGGTTCCGGGTTCAGAAACCGGAAAAATACGGCCATGTATTATTGTAACCAACGATGTTTACAATGAAAAAGTTCCCGTTATTCAAGTTGTTCCCATTACCGAGTGGAATGAAAAAAAAGCACGAATAAAAACAAATATTGAGATCACCCCATCACCAGGCAATGGTCTTACAAAAAAATCCATCGCAGATTGCCTGCAAACACGCCCGGTTGATAACCGCCTGAGATTAGTAAAAATCCGCGGGAAGTTGTCTCCTGATGTATTGCTGGAAATAGACCAATCACTGAGAATTGTTTTCGAGCTCAATATTCAAAGCTACTGAATTTCCGCATTGTTCATCATAACTTTCTTCGATATACTTTTCACATTATGTGAGATCACTGGAATTCGGAGGGGATTCAATGAAGATATTCATGTGTGCTGCTGCTGCAATGTTCCTGATGTCTGCATGCGGAGGTGAACAGGCTCATGTCATTCCTGAAGAACCGGCAGGGTTTGAAACTGACACACTTGTTATTACCGATTCCATCGGCGTCCTGATGGGCGACAGCTGCTACATGATAGGCACCATCGCAAAAGCCGAGGCTCTCCCCGATGGAAAAGTAATACTGCTGGATGGAACCAGGGGAACGGTGTCCCTTTTCGATTCAAATGGTGATTTTGTTTTCTCATTCGGCGGACGGGGCGAAGCGCCGGGAGAATTCAATATGCCGAATCAGATGACGGTTCTCGGGGACGGGCGAATCATCGTGCTGGATGCTATGGATCGCGAACTCTGCTTTTTCTCCTCAGAAGGCGAGTACCTGGGCAGCCGACCGAATTCAGGAGCCGGAGGAAGAGCACTGGCCATGACTGCCGCAGGTGATTCCTGCTTTGTAATTTATTCAAGCATTTACAAATTCCTGGGAGATACATTCGGAATGGGCTTCGAAGTGGATATCCGGGAAGGAATGTGCGAGGAGCCTGCAGCAAATCTTCTTTCCCATCTGTTTTCTTTCCCTGATGAATCTTACGATTTCAAACCGGGATATGTAACCATTGCCGGAGGAGAGAATAATCGTGTATACCTGTCAAGAATGTGTAATAATGACTACGAGATAGAGATATATGATATCGAAGGACAACCGGTTGACACGATACGATCCGAACCGGTCAGAGTGAACCTTGAAGAGATGGTCAGATCTCCCCAGATTCCAATAGTCTCTTTCATGGTAGGTGACGGCGAAGGCAATAATCAGGCTATTTACGGTGATGTACCCGAATTTCTGCCGCAGGTGGAAAGAATGGGTGTTGATTCCGGCGGGAATCTGTGGGCTCAGAGGGGAACGGCGGTGCAGCACGTGATCTGGGATATATTCTCGCCTGCGGGAGAAAAGATCCGTGAAGTACACTGCAGCGCTTTTCCGGACTCGGTACTGCTATACATTGAAGTCAACAGTCATGGTATTGTCGCCTGGGAGCCATGGCCGGAGGATTACCCCAGACTCTACCGTCTTGCATTCAAGTAAAGCAGCGGTTAGAATTTAAGCTGTTCAATCTGCTGATACTTAGTGGATACAGGGTACAATTATCAAAGGTCACTGCAATGATAATTCTTATGGTCTGAAGGGAGTGTTGATATGGAAATTCAGCTGTTCAGTCTTGCAGAGCATACCCCTGAAGGCTTCAAGTCTATTAATACATATGGTGGAGTGCTTCCTTCTACGACCATTATCCTTCATGCGGATTCAGTGGAAAAGGCTCTTACTTTCCTGCGGGCTTACCCGGCCAGCCCCAGAGGTGTCATCGTAACAGTTGGAGATTCCTTTGATTCGTCACCTGCATCTTCAGACTTCTGGCATCTTGTAATCCCGGAGAATAACTTTCCAGCAGTCAGGAGAATTGCTGAATGCTACATTAACACATTCGGATGCGACAGTATTCCAAAGCCCGACAGTTACGAAGCCCTTCAGAGCAGGATATCCGTTCTTCTTCTGAAAGCGGTTGAGATCAGGGATAATGAAGAAATGCCTGATAAGAACCAGCTGCTGCCTCCCCAAGCGGACCGGACTATCCCGGGTGTAATATTCCAGTTCTATATCCGTAAATCAGGAGAATATGGTTTTGATTATATCAGAGGTAATCCTCCAGGTACTCTTGGCATCCCGGAGGATTCAGATAAGATTCTGGAGGATTTCGTGAAAGGAATCCCCCCCGAATACAGGGATGCTTTTTATTCTTCACTTGATAATGCTGCTTCATCAAAGAGTGACTGGATTTTCGAAACTCCATTTGTCAGATCTTCCGGAGAAATGATCTGGTTGCGAGGTATATCAAAACCGACTGTCACTGATGATGTAATCCTCTTCAGGGGGATCATATCTGACATGACAGAGCAGCGGAAAACTTCAAAACGCATGGAGGATATCAACTCACTTCTCCACTCGATCAGGAATGTCAATCACTTGATTGTTCATGAGACTGTACTGGAAGATCTTCTTCAAAAGGTATGCGAAACACTGATAGAATCAGAATACTATCGGGACTGCACTATAATGCTGCTGGATGATGAGGGAAATACAGGGGATGTTTTCCAGGCTGGTATTAAAAACTACCTCAAGGACGAAATGGTTTCAGTATCTTACACCGTATGTGCCGCCAGAGTGATTGATAGCGGGAATTATTTCCTTCTGCATGATCCCGGACAATGCAGGGGCTGCAAGCATCTTGCTAAACGCGGTGATAATTTCTATCCGATGTTTGTTGCTCCAATGAAATCTGAAGACAGAACTGCGGGTATTCTGTTTCTCGCCCTTTCAAGCGAAACTGTAATTGATACGGAGGGGGCTGTTCTTCTTCAGGAAATGGCGGACGAACTAGCTTTTGCAATGGAGAAGCTCCATACAGCAGTAAAGCCTGTCAAGTCCGAAGAGAAATACCGCAAACTGTTCGATTCTTCCCCGGATGCGATGATGACAATGGAACCTCCTTCATGGAAATTCACATCAGGAAATCCCTCGGTACTGAAAATGTTCGGTGTATCAT
>JBDLJP010000065.1:0-9370 GCA_039714295.1 Candidatus Fermentibacterota bacterium | reverse complement strand
ATCACCGTTTCCAGGTTCTCCTCAAGGATCCTGCCGGAGGCAAGCCTCATCTCATGCTTAAGAAACATATCCGGAGACGGCAGTCCTCCTGCAAGGGAGATTATTCCGGGGTCTTTCAGAAGATCGAAGAGTTTGCCGATGGAGTATCCTCCGTACTCCCTGATATTATCCGAGAAACGAGATTTCCAATCCTGTATCATGAGATGCTCACCGCCATATCATTATTATCGTCCGTTTGGTTTTCAGTGTTTCTGGCAACTCTCTGCGAATACTGATCTGATTCCTCTTCTCATCATAGCCCTGCCGTCCTTCGATGCTCTTAGGGCTTTGTTGAAGATGACTTCGCCGATATCCCTGCTCATCGCATCACGCTCCTCCTCGGATACGAAGTAGGTTGCCATGGTGTCCAGTTCGTGTGCGGTTCCATCGCTCTCGTACTTGAAGGTCATATCGGTGCCACTCTGCAGCACATTGAACATGTGATCAGTCCAGTTGAAGTTTTCCATACCGAGATCGGGATTGATATAAATGTGGGCTGCAAGGCTGACACCCTTGATGCCGCTTGCATCAAGTTCTTTCGCGCACTGAATAAAATTCTCAGCCGTTGAACCGTTACCGATATTGATCTCGTAGATGGGAGAGGTTCCGTCCTCGCGGATGAATTCGTTCATGATATTGAGGAGCATCCTGAACTGCATCGGGTTCTGCGTGGCGAGAAGCATGGATATCTTAATATGAAGATTTGGTATATCACGCCCGTAGTAGCAGATTGCAACAATGGTACTCCAGCTGGGATTCAGGTAGAAATCCCCTCCGGTCGCAAGCGCGGTTCGGGTTACTCCGTCGAGGTAGATCAAGTGGTTATTATTCGCCACTTCGATACCGCCGAAATTACCGAACACTGTACCCTGATTCTTAAGAGTAAGCGCACATATACCGCCTTCGCACTCGTATCTGACGAATTTTTCGCCTGTGACGGCTTCCAGTTCCCTGAATCGCTTCTCGGGCTGGGGTATGCCAATAAGGTTCGTGCTGCAGAACTTGCTGGCTTTCATGATGTTCTCGGCCATTGCAAGTGTTGCCAGAAGGTCACCATTGTAAACGTAATTATCGGTAAGGGCTACAACGGAGATCATTTCCTGAGGAGCGAAGCACGGCTCATCGGTACCTGCGCTCTCCGCTATCCGCCTGATGCAGTCGTGCGTGACCTTCGCCCCCTGAAATCCGGAAACCTGACTTGTCCCTGTTCCAAGAGAATCGTCATAGGAAATCCCATTTTCCTTCTCGAAATCCTCAACCTGCGGGAAATCCTTTGCGAAGGCTTCAGCTTCCTCGATCATTTTTCCGAAACCCTTATCGTTCAGGATTTTTTTCCGCGTCTCAAAATCTCTCATTTTCCTGATTGTGCTGACGATTGCCTCTGCACCGCCATGATGTTTTTTCAGAGCATCCATGGCTTTCATATCGGCATCTGACAGTAGCGGATATTTCATCGGTTCCTCCTGTTCAGCCTCGGATGAGGCTCAGCTGTTCAGGGAGTTATGAAAAGCGAGTTAACCCCTTGACCGTATTTTCGAGCGAATGTGATTGCATACAGAAAAACAATACACGATTCGAGCCTGCTCTGCAATGAGGCTGCAGTTTTAAAGGCCCGTATCTCAAAGATCCTTCAGAAGCTCCTGCAGGGCAAGTGTTCCGGGATCGTCTACACCGAATGCCATCCACAACCGGTGGAGTTCTTTCTTGATCTCTTCGAAAGGCTTCCCGCTTCCTATCATGAGCAGGACCCTGTAAAGAATAGCTTTGTTCATGTAGCCCTGGTATATGCATGGAGAGATGAAGGGATTCCTGCTCCACACGGCCTGATACACCCTTCGATCATCCGGAGTAATGATAGCTATCAGATATTCCTTTGCGTCGGCCTGGACAATCAGCCATTCTCCTGGCCAATCGAGTTTGCAGCTGTTTACAACTTCACAGCCGGAAATACTCTTATCCCTGGCATCGCTGTGAACGTGTACAAGTGTTTTTACTCCGCGAGCGGCTGTTTCTGCGATGGAATTTTCCAGATGACTCAGTGGAATAGGATCTATGTCCACAAGAAGGGAGTCAACCGATGATTCGATTATCTTCTCTGCCCTCTGGTAGATCTGGTGCACAGTCGTGAGCCTGTAAAATCCCTCCTGGGGCGGTGGTTTTCCAAGCGATTCAATGTCTTTTTCCACTATTGTCCTGGACTGCTCAAGCCCCCTTACCATGACATCGACATATTCACCGATGGGAACCGATGAGTACAAACGGCTTTTGCCGCTGTCATCAACAAGTACCGCTCCCATACTTTCGAGGTTTTCAAGGGTTTTATAAGTATTCGGAACCGGTTTACCTGTTTTCTGGGCAACTCTGTAACCTGTTATACCGGGTTCGCTCAGAAGAGTCAGATAAACATCTGCCTCAAATCCGCTGAATCCCAGTTTCTGCAGGTGTTCTATTATTCTGCCTGGCAGAACGAACTCCTTTCGTTAATCAGAAGTCAAATATCTGCATCATTGCTTCTTACTGCAACCTGCTTATCGGCCAAGCACAATAACCTGCAGAGACGTGCCTGTTCCCGAAGCATCTCTCGCCTGGATACTGTAAGGGCCATTCGGGAGATCGGATACATGGAGATATTCCTCAGAATTCTCCTGCAGGTTCCTGCCGGTCGACCAGACCTGTCTTCCCACGTAATCATAAACCCCTACTTCAACAAAGCAGTTTCTGTTGCCTTTCAGCTGGAGTATCATAGTACTGCCGGCAGGATTGCCGTCGACCAGAGATAAGGAGAGGCCGGATGGTTCAGACTGACCGTGGATTCCCGCTGGATCCCAGTTGAGCTGCAGCGATTTTAGAATGGGTGATGATGAAGGTTCAGCAGTATCCATTTCTATCCTGTATTGAAAGTACCTGTCAAGAAGACCGCTGAGTTCCATTGGAATCTCGAAAGATGCTGACCAGTCACCCATCGTACCCGGACTATCTGAAGTTCGGTAACTCACTGCGAAACCAGTACCTGCTGGAAGTGAACAATTCCAGTCGATGCTTGCCCATTGCGGAACCACTTCGGTATCCAGAATAGAACTTATCAACCACCCGGACTGGGTGAATTCTGTCAGTTCATACCATAAGACTTTGTTTTGACTGTAAGATGTAATAACAGCATCAAGAGCTCCGTCACCATCCACGTCTGCAGGCAGCGCGCAGCTGACGCTACCAAGACCGCTGGCGATCTGATGTTCTGTCCAGGAAGTCCCGCCTGCTTCATTCTCGTACCAGACAGCACCTGCAGTGCCGAATGAGGAAGTGGTTATATCGCAATCTCCATCGCCGTCAATATCACCGGATCTTGCGTACGCGCAGCCTGAAAATGTATCGATTACCTCTCTGTTCCACTGTGCAGGGTTGCCGCCTTCATTCCTGAAAAGAAGAAGATTTCCAGCATCCATTTCAGAAACGATCAGATCCTGGTCACCATCCGCATCGACATCGCAAGCCCTTACCGAATGCGCTCCGTAAACAGGGTAATGAACTTGCTGCTCAGTCCATGACGGGTTTCCGCCGCCCGAGCTGTACCAAGCTACAACATTATCACCCAGCCACATACTGGCAACAACATCAAGAAATCCGTCCCCGTTCAGATCGGATGCCTGTACCCTGCAGGGATAGTCGACAGTTGTTGAAATGTCCTGCTCATGCCACTGCAGGGGAGAGCCCCCGTCATTTCTCCACCATGTTACCCTGTCTTCTTCTGCGGATGCTGCCAGAATATCCAGATCGCCATCATTATCCATATCGATGCTTTCGACATCATGGGCTCCGGCATAGGTTGAGGAGATGATTTGCTCAGTCCATTTCGGTGCAGAACCGCCGTCATTAAGAAACAGAAGCACACGTCCGCCGATATATGTTGCACATAGAATGTCGAGGTCTCCATCAGCGTCTATATCGGTGATATCACATCCGCATGGGCTGTCTGCGGTGAAGGGAACAGGTACAGTCTCCCAACCGCTCGACCCGTCTGCATACCAGATGCGGAATTCGGGGGCAAGATATCCTCCTCCGGCTATATCATTGAAACCATCGCCGTTTATGTCTCCAACATCCACTGTGTAGGCTCCGATTAATGCGGGATCAACATTATGAAGTACAGGGCTTGCCAGCGGTACCGATGCAAGAACCAGCTGACCCGGAACAGCAAGCCATGAAATGTCCTGAGAACTGTCGAAGCAGGAAGCCCAGGATACTGCTGGTCCTGTTACCCCCGGACCAGCTGCCCAGTCATCCTGAATGATCTGATCAGCAAAGCAAGTCAGTGTCAGTATCATGGAAAGCACAGCGGTTTTTCTCATCATACACTCCTAGTTGCGAGATATAGTAATAATTATAGTTAGCATTATACAAGTATATATGAAATTGTCAAAATTTAATTATAACTGTTTAAACAAGAACGATATACGGACAAGATAAATCCAGATGCTAACTCGATGTACGCCCAGAGATCTGTTATTCAGAGCGGTACTGGACAAAATCCTACTATTTTAGTATGTAATATCTTCTTCAAAGGAGGTTGTTATGAAAGCAGTAACTGCTTGTCTTCTACTGCTGACAACGGGAGCATGCCTTGCTTCTGTCGTGGTGGGAACACCAGGTATTCCAAGCATGGACCCATTCTGTGCGTCTTGAGGCTCTCAGAACCGCTATCAGGTGATAGCGCTGTCTGCAGAAATGTCAGGGGCCATGACCATCAGTCAGATTGGCTGGCAGAGAGCTGGATCCTCCGGGTCAGCATACGGATACTACAATAACTTCAAACTGTATATAGGGCTGGCATCCGTTTCTGAGCTCTCAAGTACTTTTGCGGATAATTACATCCCTGGCACTAGAACTCTCGTATATCAGACCACATCGCAGGTTATGTCCGCAGATCCGGATGAGTGGATGAGCATTACCCTTGATACACCGTTCTGGTACAATGGAGCTGACAATCTGATTGTTGAACTGGAATGGCTGGGAGGGGCAAATATGTTTTACACTTATATGTGGGAAACCGGAACCAGCAGGGGATTGATGAACAAAAGCAATGTATCCTCTCCAACAGGAACGCTATCATCCAGAATGTCACAGCTGATGTTTGAAGGGACCATGGCTTTCGAACAGAGTACTTTCGGATACATAAAAACACTCTGGAGCTTCTGATCCGGATTGTAAGATGTTAAAGGAGCGGGACATGTTCCCGCTCCTATCCTTACCTCAGTTCTGTCTGAACTCGAGTGAAATCGTATGAGTCAGGAGATGCTCACCCTTTATCCATATGGACATCAAGCTGAGGGAAGGGTATTGAGATGTTCTCAGCGTCAAACGTTTTCTTAATTTTTTCGTTCGTATCGAAAAACACACTCCAGTAATCCTCCGTCTTCACCCATGCGCGTACGGTGAAGTTAACACTGCTGTCAGCCATTTCAAGCAGACCGGCAAATGGTGCGGGGTCACTCAGTATTCTGGAATCTTCAGTCAATATCTTCAGCAGAACATCCTTAACGCGGTCAATATCATCATCGTAACTGACACCGGCAAGAAGATCTACTCGTCTCGTGTCCATTGCGGAGTAATTAGTTATGGTTTCACCCATTATCTTGGAATTGGGTACGATTATAAGTTTGTTGTCGATGGTAAGGATGGATGTTGTAAATATCCCTACATCCTTTATGGAGCCTTCGCATCCTCCGGCACTGACATAATCCCCGCCTTTGAAGGGTTTGAACATTATTATAAGAACACCAGAAGCGAAATTGGAGAGAGAACCCTGAAGAGCAAGGCCTATGGCAAGTCCGGCGGCTCCCAGAATTGCAACGAAAGATGCGGTCTGGATACCGAGTTTTGAAAGGGCGGCAATAACGACGAATGCCATCATCGCAGCGTAAACAATACTGCAGACGAAACCGGTTAGAGCAGCATCAAGCTCCCGCTTCTGCATTATCTTCCGGATCAGTTTCCTGATGATTCCGGCAACGAACCTTCCTATGAAAAAGATGGCTATTGCAGCCACGACATTCAGTCCATACATAGCTACTATATCTTTGATTTGCTCCCATATCCCTGCCATAGTATTCCCTTCTATTTCAAAGCTATTGGATCAGAGGTCTTCCATGACTCCTGAAAGATCAAGCCGAACAATAGTATCATCATTAGTAATTCCGTAAAGCTGATTACCGTTTTTCATTTTCATATCGAACAGTGCTGTACCCAGGTCGAATGTTTCCAGGTAAGTTCCATTGTTGTCGAAAACAATAAGATCTCCATAAGCGTTGACCCAGAGTCTGCCCTGGGGGTCAGTGCAGAAGCCGGAAGGAGAAGTGAACTGCCCCGGTCGGTCTCCGTCGCTTCCGAATCTGTTCAGGAACCTTCCATCCGGGCTGAATTTGAAAAAGCTGCCGTTAAAAAAACCGTATGCGAAGATATTGCCGGATCCATCCACAGCGAGTTGAATATCAAGTTCCGAGTCTCCGGACTGGCCGCTTATAGCCTCCTCGAGCAGAAAATCGACGCTTCCATCCGGCGCGAATTTAATAATATCATCGCGGTTACAGTACCATGCTCCAACTATACTTCCGTCATCACAGACAGCGACATCTTCGAAACCCCATTGATCGGGATGCTGCAGAGAGTCCACAAGTTCGCCGGTCGCAGCATCATGAATGTAAAGCTCGCTGTCGTATACCATGTACAGCATACCATTTCTGCTAAGAGCCATTGAATACAGGTAGGAATCATCCGACTCTCCATAACTCCACTGTCCCGTATAATTGCCATCTGAGTCAAACATCTGAATTCTACCAGTCTTGCATTCTCCGACATACAGGTTTCCCTCGGAATCAACACATACACACTCGGGATCCTGAAAATAACCTGCGCCCATCCCCTCGCCCCCGAACTCAAGAACTACAGGGATAGAAGATCCTCCGGTGATAGTCGCAATAGGTCCTTCAAGAACCTCTTTCATATCTGATGAGTTAATCAGGAAGAAAACCAGAGCACCGATTCCAAGAAGCAGAGAGACCGCAACGGAAATAATAGTCCTGCTGCATGATCTGCCTATTTTCTGGGTATTGAGTATCTCCGAAAGTTGGATGGAAGAGGGTATTGGAGTGTGACTTGGAGTATGAACTGATGGGCTGTCAGGGGAAGCCGCTTTCGGAACCATTACAGTACTGTCGCAATAAGGACAGGTTAACATCTCCTGACCTTTCTTTATCTTGAGAGACGCTCCGCAGGAAGGACAGTCAAACTTCTTGATTTTCATACACCACCCCGTTTATGTGTTGATCGTTATTGTTCCGGATACAGAATATTCATCAGCTCCATAGATACTTCCCTTACACCGATGGAATCGAGCAGCTCCCCCTTAAGATAGGAAGCTCTGACTAATGCATTGCCAATCAGGGTATTGCCCGGAGGAACAAGTATTGAATTACGCAATCTGTCAAATACTTCCGATCTGTGAGTATCCTCGATTGCGGATCCGTCTCCGTTTAAGAGCCAGATGGAGACATCTCCCATAGTACCGCACTCAACATCAAAATGGATTTCGTTCTCGAATCCCGAAAGAACATCCCTGCCGATTATCCGCTCTAGAATTGCCTTCATCACAGGTCCCCGCCGCGGATCGGAGAGGTATCCCGGCAGCTCGATCCTGACCGCACCCGGGATATTCGATGGATTGAAATTTCCGAAAGGATGCTCTGCCATCGGATGAGAAAGCATTTCGACCATATATCGGGCTGATGGAGGCGGAAGGGGAGAGGGAGAGGTTCGCCAGGGCTTGCCCGTTCCGTTCCCCCTGATCCAGAGAAGATGTGAAGAATCATCCCTCAGAGGGTAAATATTCATGATCAGGTCCTCGACACTTGAGATGGCCCTGCCCCATGTTTCCATGTAGTGCTCGTCGAGCGAATGGGATTCGATACTAATACCCGAAAGGTTGGAAGGCACATTTCCATGGACACAGGTGAATGCCAGTTGAACCGAAGTGCTGCCTGCGGGGACCACCTCCGTCCCGACACCCCTCCAGGCTGCTGAAAGCAGTTGTACAGAATCAGGAAGATCGGTCCAGAAAAAAGCAGTTGCCTCTTCGGTAGAGCTCACCATGATAGTATCGCCTTCCAGTGAAAGCCACCTGCTGGTTCTCAGGGGGAGTCTGTCAGGAGCAGGATCAGTGCCCCCGGAGCTGAACAATAGAACGGTTGAGGAACAGTCGGTTGCAGGTACCAGCTGCAGACCGCTGCGAAGGGATGAGTTGTCCTGTGTACACTCAGCTGAAGCCAGAGTCAGGGCAGTTTCAAGGATTTCATCTCCAGTGCCCGGAGGACATACGATGATGTAACCGGACCATCCTGCACGCTGTATCATCATACCGCTGCATGCCAGTGCCCAGAACTCTTCACGCTGCCAAGGGGTAATGCCCTCCCACGGCTCTTCAGGCAGGAGGCCGTTCTCCATCATCACAACAATGATATCCGATGTTCCCGCAGTGGACGGAAGATTGTATACAGTAGCGGCAGTATTTACGAGAAGTGAAATCAGAATAAGTAAGGTCAATTAATTGTCTCCAATCAGCTGGTCAAGTTCCTCGACTCTTGCGTTTGCTTCGTCTGTGACCGACCGGGCTTCATCAATAAGATTATATGCCCCGGATATAGCATCCTGAGGGTTTGTATGCTGTTGTGGTGGAGTCTCGACTGAATCCGGTGGCGCAACCGCAGCGGAATCAGAAGAGACTTCAGCTTCCGGTTCGGAGCCGCATGCAGCAGAAAGTACAAATGCAATGATAAAAGCTGAAAATATTAATCTCATGGAATAACTCCCTGTCTATCTATGGAGTAGCACAACTTTTCAGAGTTACAGGTCACTCAGGCCAAACCGGCAGTAAATCATAAGTTGTAACAGCAATTACTGTCACTCCAGGTAATGGTACTCCGGCTGCACGACTTGATATTTATAGTCAAATAGTCATCGATGGGGAATGTGCCTTGACCAGCACCACTTACTTTACAATAATCCGCACCCGTTCTAAATGCGGAGAGGTGGCCGAGTCTGGCTTAAGGCGTACGCCTGCTAAGCGTATGAGATTCACGTCTCCGAGGGTTCAAATCCCTCCCTCTCCGCCATTCATCAGAGTAATATTCCTGATTTGGACCCTCGGTACAGTGTATGGGTGAATTTATCCTGAGCGAGCGCCAGCGAGTCGAAGGGAATCCCTCCCTCTCCGCCAGTCTCAGCAACCCCGTTCAGGAGGGCTTTGTGTTATGGATAATCTGAAAGGCTAATTCAGCATAAC
>JBDLJP010000064.1:0-9397 GCA_039714295.1 Candidatus Fermentibacterota bacterium | reverse complement strand
CCGTAGTTCCCCACAAGATGTGAGTACTTCTTCAGCCCGGGATATGCGAGTGTGGGAAGCATCTCGCCATGCGTGTACACATTGATTCCCATGCCCTCGGTCTGCTTCAGAAGTTCATCAAGGTCCTTCAGGTCGTGACCTGATACCACGATTGCCTTGCCCCTGATCGGTGTAACCCTGACTTCTGTAGGCTCAGGATGACCGTAAACTCCTGTATTTGCAGAATCAAGAAGTTCCATAACACGGAGGTTTTTCTCTCCGACCTTCAGTGCCATGGCGAAAAGGTCTCCAACGGTATTTTTCCTTGTAAGGAAATCAAGGCTTTCATGGAAGAATGAGTATACATCATCGTCTTCGTAACCGAGTATATGAGCATGATCGGCATAGGATGCTGAGCCCTTCAGACCGTAGGTTATCAATTCCTCAAGTCCGGTGATATCCCTGCCTGGATCTTCAAGTCTATCCGTGATTGAGAGCTTTGCAGCTTCATTTTCCACATCCGCATCATTTTCAGGCATCTTCCACACCGCGGGTCCATCCAGTTCATCGGGTTCCAGTTCCTTTTCCCTGCAGACCGAAAGGTACTGATCGCGAATGCCGTCCCGAACCCGGACCCCGGCGCGTATTAAATTGATAAGGGTATCCGAATCGAAATTCACATTTGTAACTGTAGTGAAAAGAGCTTCGATAACAAAAATATCTGCGTCGCGATTCACTATACCGAGTTTCCCGGCTCTTACAGCCCAGTTGGAAACGCCTTTTGCAACGTACACCAGAAGATCCTGAATTGCAGCTGTCTTCGGGTCCTTGCCGCAGACACCGAACCTGTCACAGCCGGTTCCTTTTGCTGTCTGCTCACACTGATAACAGAACATTATCTCTCCTTCCGATAAGATTGTCTCATATTTATATATCTAAATTCGGTATTTTCATACCAATTATACCTAGTGCAACTTAATCGTCAATAGGTATTATGTTTGCGCACATGTATCAAATCGCGAATATTGACGTTATAGTATTTAATTACTATTTTAGCATCAATGAAAGGAATCGTATGTCATTACCAGTATCCATTCCGGAATCAGTTTCCCTTGCGGTTCATGCCATGGCCAGACTTGCTGCCGGTGGATCCGAAGCGGTAAAGCTGAACGACCTCCTTATCAAGCCCGGTTCAGCAGCCCATCTCTCGAAAGTGATGCAGAAACTCACTAAAGCGGGTATGGTTAAATCCAGGAGAGGCCGCGGAGGAGGATTCACCCTGGGAGTCAGTGCTTCAGATATCAGACTCATGGATATCTGGATAGCTCTTGAAGGAACCTTCGAAACCAGTTTATGCCCCTACCTGGAGAATGGATGCTCTATTCCCGTATGCCTTTTCGGTACGATCGGGAAGGATGCATCGGAATTGATAAGGAGATATTTCACTGATACCACTGTCAAAGATATTGGGAAGCACCTCAAAAAGGGCCAGAACCTGATAGTTAACTGATTCGGAGAAATCCGCTCCTATACAATCAGGTTCTCTCTGTCCGGGATGGGATACCCGGTTTCAGAGCTTTCCGAATAAGCAGGAATACAGCCCGCCATGCTATTGCCATAAGGGCAAGGAAAACAAGTCCACCGAACAGATTTGCACCTGTCAGATAATTGAAAAGCCCGTGAAGTACCATACCAGCCAGCAATCCAAGTACAACCAGCATGGATGATTTACGAGTTTTTCTTTTCTTATGCCAGCCCAGAGCCAGTCCCCACAGGCTGGAGAACAGCGCGTGAGCGGGAACACTCAGGACAGATCTTCCCGCAAGAACATAAACTCCCAGTTCCGCTCCCCCCGATGCCCAGTTGTTAAGCACATAGAGAATATTCTCAACCGAGGCGAATCCCAGTGCGGCGGCTGTTGCGTAGACCATACCATCAACAGGTTCATCGAATTCAGTGCGATTGTAAACTGTCCAGCGAACAGAGAGAAATTTAGCGATCTCCTCAGTTATCGGAGCTACAAACACACTCATTGAAAGAATGCTCATGTGAAACGGGAACTCTTTTAATGAAAAGACCATAGCGGCGCCCACCAGGGCTCCCACCAGAAAGGTTCTTGCCACAAGCTTTTTGGGCTCAGGCGCGTATCTGTCACTTCTGTAGAAGTAAATCATCCACAGCAATGCAGGAATGATTGAGGCAAGTGCCGGAATCAGCATATGCGCGCTATCTCAGATAATTGTCCTGACAATGTTGCAGTATTTTTCAAACAAATTCTCCTGTTTTTTGATTACGAAAGCATATATCTCAATACACTGAACTGTCAATAAACAATTTTCTCTACGAAAAGAGCTCTCTGAACATGCTATCCTCATGCAGTCCCTGAATTCCCATTCTTGTAAGCGCGAAATCGTACTTCACCGGATCGTCGGGGCTGACCGCTCTGAAATGCTCCGTTATCTCGAACGCCGCTGCGAGGCTTGCCGTCTTTCTACGGGTAAACCCGAGCGCCCCGGCGGCTCTGAACATATGCACATCAAGGGGTACTATAAGAACTGACGGCGAGATCCATTCCCATCCTCCGGGATCAACTTCATCCGTTCTGATCATCCATCTCATATAAAGCTGGAGTCTTTTGCAGGCGCTTCCGAGGGATGGTCTGGGCAGCAGACTGCACTTTTTCATTCCTGCACTTTGCAGAATAGTCTCCACAAATCGTTCGAGTGCATCGTTATAAGTACATTCAGACATATAAGTCCCGAGCATGTTTCCAAGAAGGCCCCATTGTTTCTGAATTGCGGATGCAGATTTAAGAAGGGCGATCATCTCAAATGAGGTTGTGAACCTGTGTTTGAATCCTGCAAGCATCTCGAAGAGTTCCCTGCGGGATACATCCTGCAGAAAAGCGGATGGAGCGGGTCCAAGCACTTCGAGGATTCTCTCAGTGCTTTTTAGTATCCGGGCAACTCTGCCATATGCAAGACCCGAAGCGATCAGCCCGACGATTTCACGGTCTTCGGTACTATTGTACCTCCATAGAAACTCCAGCGGATCAGGGTGAATATACTCCCGGCGGTTGTATTCAGTGTAAATGCTCTCAAGGCGTTCCCGGAGCTGATGCAGAGGCATTGCCAAAACTGTCAGCAAACTATCTGAGAAGTGTTACTTTTTGCACTGAATGCCATCCGGGACTCTCAAGGATGATTATGTAAATACCGGCGGCATGCTGTTCATCGGGGGTCCAGGTGAAGGAATCGAAATCGGATTCCGCTGAATTGACCGCTGAGGTTATCACTCTTCCGGAAACATCGTATACGGTCATCGTCACAGGTGCTGATGAAACCCTTGAATACTGAACTGAGACAGCATCGAGGAAGGGATTAGGTTCCGCACTCTCTATTGTCAGACCAGCAGCCGGATAATCACCGCTACCCAGACCTGTTGAGTTAGTTTCGTACTCAAAGAACCAGGTATCCGGCGCGAATCTCGGTCGGGATTCGTTTCTCCCGGAGCTATCGGAGGCTGCAATGTAATACTGCACCGTTTCGATCCCCGCGACTCCGGGAATATCCACTGTGAACGAATCAGAACCTGTGGAAATCATAGGAAGGGATGTAAATGATCCGGAGGTGCCTGCTCTGTAATACAATTCATGACCGGTCAGAGTGTTACCGGGATGGCACCTTATCAGCGCATCTATCGTAACCGGAGTACTTGAGGGTTGCTGCGAACCAACAGGCATATGATGGATGAACAGCATCTCGCTGTCCATGACATTCCTGGTCCGGCAGTGGAGCGCATCGGTCGGTTCCCAGCCACCGTAAAAACCCTCAATGGTGTAACCCGGCAGTGCTGTCTCATACAACGCGATTGCCGCGGCATCGTAACTTGTGCTGAAAAGAGGTACGTAGACATGGTCGTTACTGATAAGACTGTTCGTATATCCCTCGCTTCCGCTGCTTTCAACCCTGTAGACTTCCCAGTCGGTTCCATAGGGACTGGCTGTGGATTCAAGCATATCCGCAGCGGCTTCAAGGGCGACATAATCCGGATGGGAAGGCGGAACCCTCAGCACAAGCAGTTTGCCCGGACTGAGAATCTTCGCCCAGCAGTCGATATGATCGATATAGCTTCCCTGTGGATCAGCCATCGTAACGTAATTATCAACCCCCAGATAGAGTTCCATCTGAGTATCAACCCAGTCTTCATTCCCGCCGTTCTCATCGTAAACAAGATTGGTGGACATCGACTGGTCAAATCCGCTGGACATGTAGTTTCCGCCGGTATGCACGATGGCTGAAGTATACACCGGGATGCCCCATGCTGCTCCCACCTCAATCGGGATATTATTGTCGAATGGTCTCGGTCTGTTGTACGAATAGTTGAATATGCCCTGCTGCCCATCCTCCAGAAGAACGAACCATGGACCGTAATCGCGTACCCAGATTGTATTCGTTTCCGCGAACATGAAATCGACGTTGCTCATATTCACTCCGGCATTCTGAAAAGCAGTTTCAACCGAACTCTGCTGCTCGGATATACAGATAACCCAGACTGTGGTCTCTTCGGAAAGAGCTACGATCAGGCTGTAGGGAAGCCCCAGCGGCCATCTTACAAAAACTCCCGTTGCGGGGTCGAACTCCCCGGGATTAAGTGTTCCATCAGGCGGTGGCGATGTGGGAACTGTATTGATGCCTATCTCATCAAGCCGCAGCAGTTCCTCATCCGTAAAACCGATGGGAAGCAGCTCCTCCGTTCCGCATACGGACATCTCAGCGTAGGCTGTGACTGCGAATAACAACAGTAAGGGTGCATACTTCATCGGTTTCCTCCGGGACATCTGAGAATTAAATAGTATCTACGGTACCTCTTTTAACAAACATCATACAGAATAGTTTCACAAACCGTTATTTGAGGGCTTCGACGGATGTGAATTGGCGGCTGCGGCGCAATTCGCTCAGAACCATTCTATCCATCTCATTCGCTTCATCAGTCATAAATCTGGCCATGACCTCTCCGATACCCGGACCGAGCATGAACCCCTGGCCGCACATTCCAACCGCGACATAGTGATTTTCAGGACCGCACCTGTCCAGTATCGGTGCTCCATCCGGCGTCATGGGATAAATACCTCTCCATGTTCTGCGCACTTTCAGATTGGCAAGCCTGGGATACAGATCTATCATTCTGGGAGCCACCAGGGGAAGAAATTCAGATCTTTCATCGGTATCGACACCCGGGATCGGGGGATCCGGCGTTATGCAGAAAACAACCTGACCTGTATCGTGCTGATAGAAGTAGTAATTTGCTGATCCGGGAGCCTGACGTATATCAACCACCATAGGGTCGAATAGTCTCTTAACGGGTTCAGTGACCCCGGCCTCATGACTCTCCGGAAACACGGGCAGTTCAATTCCGGCCATTCTTCCAACTGCAGCGGCATAGGATCCTGCGCAGTTCACTACCGCTCCGCATCCGTACGTACCCCTGTCAGTCGTAACCGAAACCACCCTGTTTCCATCGATGCCGAAACCTGCAGCAGTTTCGCTGAATACGAAATCTGCTCCGAGTTCTTCCGCTCTTCTCTGAAAAGCGTAGCAGCTCTGCATGGGACTGGCGCTTCCATCAAAAGGAGACCAGGTTCCTCCGAGAAGACCTGCAGGATTAATGCCGGGAACAAGGTTCTTCATCTCTTCTGCGTCAATCAGCCTGATATTAAGACCAGCCTTCTGCTGTTCCGGGACATTCCCCCGGAAGAGGCTCATCGTCTCTTCATCGTATGCCACATATGTGTAACCGCCCTGATACCAGCTTATCTCATCACCGAACATCTCCTGCCAGGTTCTGAAGACCTCCAGGGAACGGAGTCCCAGCGCAACCTTTGCGGGTTCACTGTGAGTAGCCCTTGCCCCGCCTATAGCGCACTTGTTGTTACCCTGACCTGCCGAGGGAGCGCTGTCTATGCATAGAACGGAAACACCCTTTGCAGCAAGGCTCATCGCGAGCGGCGTTCCAACGCTTCCTGCTCCGATAATGACTGCATCGTAGTTCTTTCTATTCATCATTTGCCCCCCTGAACCACCCCAGCCGGGTCTCAGCGAAAAGGGGTCTGTCGGTAAAGGAGGTTATTTCCGCTGCAGGCACCCCCTCCTCCCTGCATATTCTCTCGATCAGGGTCGCGCAGGTCTTACCTCCGCATGCTCCGAAACCAGCCCTTGTCATCGCCTTCAGATGGTTCAAATCCCTTATTCCCGACCGTATATGAGTGCGGATATCGCCCGCGGTTACCCGCTCGCACCTGCAGATAACGGCATCATCGGGCAGCGGAACTGACAGAGGTTCGCTCAGGGGGGTAATATCTTCAGGTTTCTGGATCACTACTCCTGCAACCCTGGATGCGATATCAGCCGGAGCTTCAAGCTTGAGCAGAATCGTATGCGGAAATCCCGCAGCCTTTTTCCAGCCCGTTATCACAGCTGTTCCGAGCACGGAGCCTTCCCATCCGGTAACGGTCACGCAGCTGCCCTGCTTCAGCAGCCATTCACCCAGCTCGAACGGTACGGTTACAACAGGTTTCTCGCTGGATTTTCTGAAATCCACCAGTGTAACGGCCAGTCCGGGGCATACGGCTACGCACTTCTCGCAGCCGATGCACTCACCATGGAATTCAGGGAGGCCCATTACAGGATGTCCCGATGTTCCTATCAGATCCTTCGGGCAGCATGTCATACATGGATTGCACGGTATTTCCTGCATACAGTGAAGAACCGGGAATACGCCTTCCCTCGCTTCGGGTGGATTGTAAGGGAAGAGTTTTCCACCGGGACTTTTCAGTACTTCCGCCTTCTCATGAAGGTCAGGGGGAATTGTAACCTCTTCCGCTCCAAGCTCTCTGGCGATCTGAAGCCCTCTGATCTTCCCTGAAAACATGGCGGCACTGGCTTCGGCTATCTCCTCAGCGTCACCCGCCAGCAAAGTCTTCATTCCGAACCTGACTGCCTTTCGGTGAAATTCATCAACCGGGTTAAGCCCGACCGCTACAAGAATTGTGTCGACTTTCCAGCTTTTTTCGGTCCCGGGCAGGGGATTGAAGGAATCATCGATCTGTGCGATTGTAACCGCTTCCACTTTTTCATTGCCGTGTGCCGCAAGCACTGTGTGTCTGGTAAAAATAGGAACACCAAGCCTTTTGATCTTATCCGCATGAACTTTGTAACCGCCGCATCGGGGCATAGCCTCCGCCAGTCCCACAACAGTCATCCCGGCCTGAAGCGCATGGTAGGCGGCTATAAGACCTACATTACCGCCTCCTACAACGAATATTCTCTCTGAACATCTTACCAGATCTCTGTTCACAAGGGTTTGGAATGCTCCCGCGCCGTATGCTCCGGGTAATGTGCATCCGGGGAATGGAAGTGATTTCTCTCTTGCTCCGGTTGAAATAAGCAGGTATCCGGGCTTTACGATCCTGTAGCCATCGGTGCACCTTATCCCTGCCGTGCCGTCACTGAACACTCCGAGTACAATACTGTCCAGCCAGACATCCACCGATTCAAGCTCCCCGATCTCTCGCGCAAGCAGGGAAGCTATGTGGATTCCCCTGGTTCCAGCATGGCAGTCGACCACGGATCCGAAGAACTTGTGCGTCTGCAGGACAAGTTTCCCGCCGAGTCTGTCCTTATCGTCAACTATGATCGTATCGATGCCTTTTTTTCCAAGTTCAATTGCGGCGGCCATACCTGATGGTCCTCCGCCGAGAATCAGAACATCTGTTTCAACAGTTTCAGGCTGCCTGACATCGGGTCCTGGAATGTCCTGAAGGTAAGGAAGACCTTCAAGGCTTTCTATCCGCATACCCGTCTCAAGCGGAATAATACAGCTCTTAAGCGGAACACCGTTTATGAGCAGTGTGCACTGTGAACACTGACCATTTGCACAGAACATTCCCTGGGCACTTTCATCTGAGTGGTGGTGTCCGAAGATGTGAATTCCCATGGCAAACAGAGCGGATGATACGGCTTCTCCCTCGATGCCGATCGCTGCTTCTCCATTGAAAGTGAATTCAACTTTCCTGGTTCCCGATTCCTCCAGAATCGGATGTCTGCGGATTCTTTTTTCCTCGGGAGACACTTCTCCTCCTTAAACGTGCTCTGGATCTGCATGAAAATCATAGAACGGTCAATCTATCACTGCACCGGGCATGATGCAACAGTTAAACACTACTTCTTTTTTGTTTTCCTGCTCCAGTCTGCTGCGAATTTCATTCTTCTGGGTTTCCTGGCCTTTACGAATCCCCTGCATCCGGGATAGTTGACGCATCTCCATACCGTAATATGAGGATACTTATGCAGTTTCGTCAGAGCTCCGCATATCGGACATGCAGGGATATTATCCCCTGCTTCTCTCTCGATCGCTCTTTCCTCGGCATCTATTTCCCTGTACTGCTTCTCCCTGTCCGGACCTGTAAGCCATTGACGTATCACCTGTCTTAAGATGAACCACAGGAAAGCGATACCCACAAACAGAAGCAGCAGCCTGGCAGAATTCATTTCTCCTCCATGTAAACAGCATTTACCGGTTGACAGAAGCTCTATTCATGCGTAAGTAATATGCTCACTCAGAACTGTATGAATATTAGCAACGTTTTCCTCTATGGACAAGTTCGGAATTTAGGAGTAATGACTTGAAGAATTACAATTCAGATAAGCTAAGAACAATAGCAGTTGTCGGCCACGGCACAGTCGGAAAAACCAGTCTCTGCGACTCGCTTCTTTTCGTCAGCAAAGCAGTTGATCGTCTTGGAAGTGTTGATAGCGGTACAAGCCAGTTCGATTACACTGATGAAAGCCGCGACCGGAAACACAGCCTTTCCTCTTCCATGGGTATAGTTGAGCACAACGGTTACAAGATCAACATAATCGACACTCCCGGACTGGTGGATTTCCACGGTGCTACAATTGGCAGCGTCATAGTCTCCGATGGTGTTCTTCTTGTTGTTGACGGATCAGACGGTGTTGAAGTCGGAACGCTGAAGACATGGGATTTCGCCTCCAGGAACGATAAACCGCTCATGATCTGGGTGAACCGTGTTGACCGGGACAGTGCTGTCTTTGACCGAACACTCGAAGATATTAGAAAGAACCTCAGAAAAAACGCTATTCCGGTAACATTTCCCGTAAAGGAAAACGGCGTATTCGAAGCAGTCGTAAATGTTCTTACAGGTAAGGCTGTCAACGCTGAAGGAAAGGATATACCCGTCCCGGATTCAGCACAGGATGAGCTTGAAATGTACAGGATGCAGCTTATCGAAGCTGCTGCCGAATCCGATGAAAATCTGATGGAATCATTCTTTGAAAATGAAACACTTTCCGAAGAAGAGATGATTACCGGATTGCAGAAGGCATTTACATCCAGAAGT
>JBDLJP010000063.1:0-9651 GCA_039714295.1 Candidatus Fermentibacterota bacterium | reverse complement strand
GCAGCTTGCTCATGCCGGAAGTGCGCAGGCTCTTGCAGCTGTTGATCATATGTTCGGGGATGGCAGCAGGAAATTCAATCCCGACGCGATGCCGGGCTGCATTTTCACCTCTCCTGAGATAGCCACAGCAGGTCCGGGTCAGGAGGAGTGGGAGAAAAGAGGTGTGCCCGTCAGAACAGGTATCGCAAAGTATATAGCGAACGGAAAGGCAGTGGGAATTGCCGAAACTGAAGGCTTCGTGAAACTTATCACCAGGGAGAGTGACGGAATCGTTATTGGAGTGCAGATGGTGGGCGCCGACGCAAGCAGCCTTATCGGTGAGGCTGTAATGGCTGTTAATCTGGGTGTGAGGGCATCTGACATAGGGGAGATGATCCACCCGCATCCTACCCTCTCGGAGCTGTTTATGGAAGCAGGGGAATCCTTCGGAGCTGGAGCCATTCATGGCTGATCTGTTTGAAGCCATTGCCGGTCTTGTACGAATCGTCAGAAAACTCCGAAGTCCTTCGGGCTGCAGCTGGGACAGGGAACAGACTGTTGCATCGCTCAGCCCGTACATGCTCGAAGAAGCTTACGAAGTCGCTGACGCTATTGAGTTGAATGATATGGATCTTCTCAGGACTGAACTTGGCGACCTTCTGCTTCACGTCATCATGTCAGCTGAAATATGCGAAGAGCAGAATGAATTCTCACTCAGGGATGTTGTTGAAGGTATATCTGAAAAACTGATCAGACGGCATCCCCATGTGTTTGAGCAGCAGAGCGGTCTGTCCGCCAGGGATGTGGAAAAGCAATGGGAATCCATCAAGGCGCAGGAGAAGAAGGACGAGGGATTCTTTGGTTCCATTCCATCTGCCATGCCCGCCCTCCAGACTTCATGGAGGATCCAGCAGAGAGCTTCGGAAGTTGGATTCGACTGGCCGGATGCCAACGGTGCCCTGAGCAAGATAGGCGAAGAGATCGGCGAATTCGAAAAGGCACTTGAAAGTGACGATACTGAAGCTCAGAATGACGAACTCGGTGATGTATTATTCAGTATGGTTAATTACTGCAGGCTGCTTGGTTTCGAACCGGAAGCAGTACTGAGGAGCAATAATCGCAAATTCATTGACAGGTTCACCAGAATGGAGCGAATACTGAAGAAAGCAGGTTATTCCCTTGCTGAAGCTGATATCGAAATGATGGAGAACGCCTGGCAGAAAGCCAAGCTCGGATAACCTGCCTGTTTCTTCTTCAGGAAATAGCGGAGTCAGAATTCCAGTGGGAATGACCGATTGAGAGGGTTACCTGAAAATAGCCTTTATTTCCCCGAAGGTGCCGCTGGTAAGAGCAGAGGCGTAATCTACAACACTGAAGTTGTCATAGCAGAGTACGGGTTCTGAACTTTCGAAAGAACCTCCCAGTCCCGACAGGCCTTCACCGATAAGATACGTGTAGTCGGTGCAGGAGGAGTTTACCGTACCGTCAATGGATAGTTGAAGATTCACAGGATCGGTTCCTGTGACCTGAAAAGAAATATTGTACCATGTGTCTTCCTCCATGGGAAAAAAAAGGTCGCTGGTGAGAATTGTGTAGTTTCCGTTTGAGTCAATTTGCGCGATAACTGTTGCACCGAAGGGTATGAACAACGGATAAATACCGCCGAGGTAGCCTTCACCGGTTGAGACATCCAGCCTGCTCGCGAGACCAATAATCAGACTGTCACCGTTAAACCTGACATCAGAGCTGATTTCTCCATCCAGCCAGGTAACAGAACCCAGACACAGATATGCAAAAGCATTATACCCGTTCCATACTGTCTCAACGATATTGTTACCACTCTCTTCAGTCACGAGCAGGTTTCCCGTTCCAGGGAGATGGAGCCAGGATACCGAGTTACCAAGATCAATTGGCGGAATGTATGATTCAAAATCGTCAGAGAAGCTGGCTGCAGCAAGTATGCCCGGAACAATACACAGCATAAGAATCATTTTCATGGCCTTGGCTCCTTCAGGATTGAGGTGTTTTCGTATTCTGTTTTGGACTATATCCCCTGATTCTTCGGCAGTCAATCAGAGTCAGAGTTCAGTGGTTTTCATTCCCCGAACAAGCGCTTGTCAGGGTTTATCAGTACAATAAGCTACTTGCTTCTTTTGTGTTCGTACATTCTACTGTCCGCCTCGGCGAGCGCTTCACGTATGGAAATCGCGGAGTCGGAATTCCAGTGTGAATGACCGACTGAAAGAGTTACAGGTGACCCGATGAGATGAATAGTCTTTTCAGCAAGCTTTGCTCCGCTGATAATTCTATCTCTGACCAGCGATGCCGTCTGTCCCGTTTCTATCAGTAACAGGAGAAACTCATCTCCCCCGTAGCGGATGAGATAATCACTCTCCCTGATGGATTCGTTCAGGTATGAAGCTACTTCAAGGAGAACCTTATCTCCAGTGAGATGACCGTAAAGATCGTTGATTTCCTTGAAGTTATCAATATCGATCATGAGAAATCCGATACTGCTGCTGTACCTTTCAGCTCTGAGTTTTTCACGATTCAGGGCTGTCTGGAAGAAGTTTCGATTGAAGACGCCGGTAAGCGGATCATGAATTGCCAGATTTCTGAGTTTCAGCTCAAGGCTGATCCTGTCCAGGGTTCCGGCAAGATGCCCTGCCAGCATTTCGAGCATGTTTGTTTCGTCATCTGTGAAGGCGTCCGGTTCGCTTGAGATACACTGAAAAACAGCATTGGAGCCAATGGGTATTGAAATCCCGGATTTGAAAGCTTCGCTTTCCGGAGTCAGCGAAGGTATATCATCATGACTTCTGAACTGGAAGGTGCGGTTTTCCGCAAAGGTCATTCCGACAAGACCGAAATCCAGTTTTGTCCTGCTTCCGATATTATGGCTCAGTTCAGGTGAGGCGGCTGCAATGGTGATTATTCCGTCTTTCTCGGTGAATATCTGGCACATCATATCAGGGAGAAGAGCCCTTGCCGAATCTATCGCAAGCTGGAAGGCATGCTTATCCGTGGTGCAGCCCGAAAGTTTTGATGCTGTATCATGAAGTATTCTGAGTCTGCGTCTGGCGAATCGCAGCTGCCAGTCCAGCTGTTTCCTTTCGATGGAATGACGGATGGCTCTCCAGATGCTGTCCGGTTGCAGTCTTCCCTTCACAAGGAAATCCTGGGCACCCGATTTCATAGCGCTGAGTTCGACTCTTTCGTTATCCTGTTCAGTCAGGACTACGAGGGGTGTTTTAATGGCGCTGCGGCAGATCTGGAGCGCTGTTTCACTGCTGGAACTGTCGGGAAGATCCAGATCTGCTACAATAACATCGAAGTCATGCTCCTCGATCATGGCAAGTGCGGAAGAAAGGTCATCCGCTCTTTCAATGAGGAATATCTCAGAGGAAATGTCATGAAGAACACTGCGAAAATTCTGCGCATCCTTGAGGTTGTTTTCGACAAGAAGAATCTTAATTGAAGATTCGATGATAAACCTTTCTTTTCAGCTCTTCAATTCAGCAAAGGCTTGAGAAGACCTTGATAATAGAGAACAGAGAAGTGTTTGCGTCAAGATTGAAATTGACGCCGTACGGACCTGATGTGTATTTATTTCATCTTGACTTCAACGCGCTCAGATGCAATCTTGCGGTTTAGCGTCTGTTTTGACCATGTCCGACAGTACAGATTGGAATAATGCATAGCACACTGTTTTTTACTTTTCTGACAGTCGCGGCATCCCTGTCCGGCAGCACTCCGGGTGAGCCTGCTCACGGGGATACACTATCTAGGATAGTCCTGCCCGAGGGATTCAGGGCTACAGTATTCAGTACCGGAATCAGTGGTGTCGACGGACTTGTATTCTCCTCTTCCGGATGCCTGTATGCCGCTGCTGAAGCTAACGGAGCCGTCTACAGGATAGATGAATCCGGAAACGCGATCATGATAACCGACACTCTCAATAATCCCGAAGGTCTCGCTGCTGACGACGCGGGACTGATCTACGTTACAGAGGATGTTGAGTACGGTCGCCTGATAGCTATCATGCCTTCCGGAGGTCTGGAGACTCTGTATGACAGTCTGCAATACTCTGAAGGAGTCGCATTCATCGGTGAAGGTGATCTTGCTGTTACAGAATCCAGTCTTGAAGCGTCCATCATCCCGCCGCTACTGACCGGCGTTCGCAGGATTGACATGAACGGCTCCAACCCGTTTTATTCTTCATTGTATATCTGGAGCTGTTCGGATCTTATCGCCGACAGCAGCGGTACTCTCTATGTCTGCAATGAGCTTTCAGGATATGGCTTCATTCAGGCATCTCTGTTTCGCATTGATCCTGAATCGGGGAACTGGGATGTTTTCTGCAGCGGACTCCATTCCTGCGAAGGTATCTGCAGCAGCATCGATGGTTTCTTTCCGTTGTATGTTGCGGAAGAGGACACCGGAACAGGTTCCGGAAGACTTTCTCTGGTGGACTCCGATGGCTCTGTAACTCCTTTCGCAGAAGGTTTCTATAACATTGAAGATGTCGCGGTGGATGCCGAAGGAGGGATCTACGTAAGCGAGGATACTACAGGTATGATTATTCTCATCAGGGGGGAAGACTGATCAGACAGTATTTTCTATTCCCCAAGCAAGGGAGGTTAAGTGTCCAGACTTGACGAATTGAGAGCTGAAGCCCTGGCGGGCGGCGGTGAAAAGAGGATCAGGAAACGCCATGAGGACGGTAAACTGACAGCAAGGGAACGCCTGAATCTGCTTCTTGATCCGGATACATTCAATGAAATGGGTATGCTGGTTACCCACAACTGCAATGATTTCGGTATGAGCGGAAAGAAAATTCCCGGAGACGGTGTAGTAACAGGCTACGGGAAGATTCACGGTCGGCAGGTTTACGTTTATGCGGAGGACTTTACCGTGTTCGGCGGATCACTTTCAAAAGCCGTGGCGGATAAAATATCGCGGCTGCAGGATCTTTCTCTGAAAAACGGAATCCCGATAATCGCCATTAAGGATTCCGGAGGAGCAAGGATTCAGGAGGGAGTTAACTCCCTTGCGGGTTACGGTGATATTTTCTTCAGAAATGTAAAAGCTTCGGGTATTGTTCCTCAGATATCCGCCATTATGGGACCCTGCGCAGGCGGAGCTGTTTATTCCCCCGCCCTGACCGATTTTGTTTTCATGGTCGATCAGTCAGGTTACATGTTCCTGACAGGACCCGATGTCATCAAGGAAGTTACCCATGAGGATGTAACTTTCGAGGAACTCGGAGGCGCCGCCGCTCACAGCAGAAAAAGCGGAGTTTCGCACTTTTCCGTCAGCTCGGAGGAAACATGCCTCGCTTTGATAAGAGAACTCATGACATATCTTCCACAGAACAACATGAGCGACCCGCCCATGATGCAATGCACCGATCCTGCCGAAAGAAGTGATGAATCCCTGGATACATTGATTCCCCCGGATTCGTCGATGCCTTACGACATGAAACTGGTAATACACTCGGTTGTCGATGACGGAAAGCTCTTCCAGGTCCATGAAGACTACGCACCCAACATGATAGTGGGATTCGCCAGAATGGATGGAAAGCCGGTTGGTGTTGTGGCAAATCAGCCTGCCGTGCTCGCAGGTGTGCTGGATACGCTTTCTTCCGCCAAAGCCGCCAGATTCATAAGATTCTGTGATTGTTTCAATATACCCTTGATCGTGTTTGAGGATGCACCCGGTTTTCTGCCTGGAGTAGAGCAGGAGCATGCGGGGGTTATCAAGGAGGGCGCGAAACTCCTCTACGCTTTCTGTGAAGCAACAGTACCCAGAATTACCATTGTAACCAGAAAAGCGTTTGGTGGAGCTTACATCGCGATGAATTCCAAGAATATTGGTGCTGATATGAATTTTGCCTGGCCTTCCGCTCAGATAGCTGTGATGGGAGCAAGGGGAGCTGTCAAGATACTGTATAGAAGGGAGATCGCAAAGGATGAGGATCCTGAATCTCAGCGGCAGCTTCTCATTGATGAATACGACGAGATGTTCAGCAATCCCTGGGTACCGGCAGGGATGGGATATATTGATGAAGTGATCAAGCCTCACGAAACAAGATTGAAAGTGATCTCGGCATTGAGGATACTGGACGGCAAACGGGAGACCATGCCTCCCCGGAAGCACGGAAACGGGCCGTTATGAGCGTTATCAATAAAATTCTGATTGCGAACAGAGGTGAGATAGCAGTCAGAATAGCAAGAGCCTGTCACGAAACAGGGATAACCTCAGTGGCTGTTTTCTCCGAGGCTGACAGATCAGCCAAGCATGTAAGGTACGCGGACGAGGCCTACGAAATAGGTCCTGCTCCATCAAACGAGAGCTACCTGGTGGTTAACAGAATTATCGAGACAGCTCTGAAGTCCGGCTGCCAGGCGATTCATCCGGGTTACGGATTTCTTGCCGAGAATCCCGCTCTGCCTGCCGCATGTGCTGATGCCGGTATCATTTTCATAGGTCCCGATGCGGATTCAATGGCGCTTCTCGGAAACAAAACGGAAGCCCGAAAGGTGATGGAGAAAGCCGGAGTACCGATAATACCCGGAGCGATGGAGCCTTTGAAATCCGAATCCGAAGCTCTCGCTGCCGCAGCGGAAGCGGGATACCCCGTTCTCCTCAAAGCCGCCGCAGGAGGGGGAGGGAAAGGCGTTCGTGTTGTGCATTCGGAGGAAGAACTTCCATCCGCCTTCGCAAGGGCTGGTGCGGAAGCGCTCTCCGCTTTCGGCAATCCGGATGTTTTCCTGGAGAAATACCTGATCGAACCGAGACATGTTGAAATACAGATCCTCGCTGACAACTACGGTAATGTAATACATCTCAACGAGAGGGAATGCTCTGTACAGAGACGCTACCAGAAACTCATTGAGGAATCCCCATGCTGTATGCTCGACGAAGCCATGAGGGAGAGAATGGGCAGGGCTGCAATCACCGCGGTCAAAGCCTCAGGTTACACTAACGCGGGTACGGTTGAATTCCTTGTCGATTCATCCGGGGATTTTTATTTCCTCGAGGTTAACACGAGGCTGCAGGTAGAACACCCGGTAACCGAACTGATAACGGGTATCGATCTGGTGAAGGAGCAGATAAAGGTTGCATCGGGTGAAAAACTCGGCCTGAGTCAGGAGGATATAGGTATAAACGGTGCAGCCCTCGAGTGCCGGATATCGGCGGAGGATCCGGAGACTTTCCTTCCCTCTGTAGGTTATATACGAGAGCTTGTTGAGCCTTCAGGCCCCGGAGTCAGGGTTGAATCGGGGATATCGGCGGATTACGATGTACCTGTTTATTACGACCCTCTCCTTGCCAAGGTCATCACATGGGGCAAGGATCGGCAGGAGGCTATTGCAAGGATGCTGAGGGCTCTTGACGAGTACAAGATAAAGGGCATCAAAACAACCATACCCTTCCACAGGAGGGTACTTGTAGACAAAGAATTCTCTGAGGGCAATTACGATACGGGTATCGTGACCAGGATCGAACATCACAGAACGAACGACTTCCTGGAGATCTCCGCTATCGCCGCCACGATTGTAGCGATGAATGAAAACAATGTTGATTTTGTTTCAGATCTGAAACAGGACGACAGGTGGAAACTTTCAGGAAGGATGTACGGTGGCATTCGAAGTATCTGATGGTGAACATCTGCTCAGAGTGGAGGCTTCACGGCTTGAAGTCCGTCCGCATGATGAACTGTTCGAAGTCGAGGTAAACGATGAGAAAAAAGTTGTGAGCATCTCCCGGATTTCTCCTGCACATCTTTCTATCCTTCTGGACGGTAAATCATACAATGTCGAAGTTGAACGCTTCGGGAAAAAGTATCAGGTTACCACAAGGGGAGAGGTTTACGATTTCAGCGTGACGGATGAACGGGAAGTGGTCACGACAGAAAAAGTGCATGCGGGAGGAAGGCTGGCTGTAACGGCTCCCATGCCCGGACTTGTTGTAGAGATAATGTGCAGCGATGGTGACCAGGTGGAAGCCGGTCAGGGTATTATGGTTCTTGAGGCGATGAAGATGCAGAATGAGATAACCGCACCCGCTGCAGGCATCATCACGGGAATTCCCGTTAAAACCGGAGCTTCGGTTAACCTCGGAGACAATCTGTTCATAATCGAAAGCTGATCAGATCTGAAGGTTAGTCGATATCGATTCCGACGGTAAGGTTGAGGTCATCTTCGGTACTTCGGATGGATACCTTCACTGCTGGGAGTTCGGAACATGCAGTACAGGTTATGCTCCCTGGGTTCAGTTCCAACATGATTATGGAAGAACAGGTGTACTTGAATGATTGGATTTTGCGTTCTGGTTCTGACCTGCTTTGGGGTAATCCCGGGTCCAGGGTGGAGTAATCCAATTTTAGCTACAGATTCTTCGAATACAATTAGACGGAATCAATACATCAATATGGATTCCCAGGGTAGATTTCACATGGTCTGGGAGGGACTTAATGATGAGAGTAGGATTGGTTATAAGATATTCCTGCTTGATGGAACAACAGTGTATCCTGAAACAATGATCTCACCGGATAATCACAGTACAATGATGTCAGAAGTAATCATGGGTGACAGTCTGATTGTCTTCTGGAGGGATTACAACCCTATCTACTACGCAATAAGAAGCCTTGAGGATGGCAGCGAGATAACCCCTGCCACATATCTCTTCAGCACCTCAACCAACTACAAATACATCAGAGCCTGTCCTGATAGCCTGGGAAGGCTTCATGTTCTCTTCAACAGAGGTGGTGATGTGTACTACGCCGTCTGGATACCTGCAGTTGGATCGGGTTTTAATACCGAGTACGAGTGGAAAATAGAGGGAGCTGATGCAGGAGGTGTCCTGCTGGTGGACGGCAATCGAGTCCACGTTGTGGTGCAGGATCCTGTTTATCACGATTATTCATACCTGCAGTACGACCTGGCAGGTATTACAGTTGTTCCTTTAACTGACTTTACTTCAGGAGACCTAAGCTGCAGCCGTTTTCCTGAATTGAACCTGGATCCAGATGGTAACCTGATGGTTGTAGAAGATGTCTCAGACAGCTACGTCCTCTGGAAACTCGATAAGTTCTCCGGTGCGACACTTGTAGATGAGAAAATAATAGTTTCTGATTCCCCACCTGAGATGCATGTCAGCACGTCTTACGTCCTTCGTCTTCTACCCGAAACTGAGGAGTATTACCTCTGCTGGACCGATGGATTTTACAGACGCAAGATTTTCAACCTGGTTTTGGACAGTGACGGGAATGTGCTTTTGGACTGGCAGGTAGCCTACGATTACAGTGATGAAGACCCGGAAGATCTAGGTTTCATCGATGGCATAGTTGATGACGTAGGCAACATTTATATAGTCTATGCCCAGGTTGAGACAGAACCGCAAATAGACTACTTTCCCACCTTCGGCTGGTTCAATCATGATTCTCTTGGTATAGAGGGAGAGGTTTACATCGAACCAGCGGGAGTATTGCTCAGGGCTTCACATAATCCCTCCTGTGGTGGTGTTCAGTTTTGCATTGAGGGCGCTGATTCCATGGAGCTTCGGGTATTTGATATAACCGGCAGGATGGTTGCCGGAGTGTCCCTGTTCGAAGGCAGTGGCTTCTGGAGCGGTACTGGGTCTTCCGGAGAAAGACTACCAGCGGGG
>JBDLJP010000062.1:0-9682 GCA_039714295.1 Candidatus Fermentibacterota bacterium | reverse complement strand
ACAGGAGTGCAATACTCCCATACGTTTCCTGCCATATCGAATAATCCCCAGTTATTGGATGGATAGCTCCCGACCGGAGCGGTGTAGGAGAATCCGTCATCAAGTGATGGGTGTCTGCGGAGCATATCCTCCCTGCTGTCAGACAGATTAAGAAGATTACCGTCAGGCTGTCTTGAGCCCCAGGGCCATGGTCCCTCGCTTCCGGCGAGAGCAGCGTTGATCCATTCACTCTCGGTGGGTAATCTGAATACTATCCCGGATGTATCCGTGGAAGTAAGCCATGTACAGTATCCCTGAGCAGCTCTGATTGTCAGACCTGCGATAGGCAGATCACCAAGACCGTCCTGAACAGCCCATTCGCCTGAGCTGTTGATGTAAAAGGGCAATGGATAATCTGACGGAAACAAATCCTCCAGAGTATCCGTACGCCCCCACCTGTTAGTTGTATCCCGCATGGGGGCCGGTTCCCGAATTCTGAGGTATTCACAGAACTCGCTGTTGGTTACTTCGTATCTCGCTATAATGTAAGTCTGCAGAATATCAGCGGATCTGCAGGCTTCTGGTGGAATCTGGATCATACCTGATGGATGGAACCGGGGCAGAACATAGTGCAGGCTGTCCGGGGAGTTGTCAAGCAGTATGAAGCTGTCCTCAAAGATGATCAGATTCTGATGAGTAAGGCTCAGGTAATGAATTCCGGGGTCGTCAATACTGACATTGACAGGAGTGTGACCGATGAAGCTATTATCCAGAATAACAGACGCAGCGGAGGGTTCACTGGATATCTCTACGGAAAACCTGTATGGAAGAGTTATAAGAACCGCTTCATCAGACATATCCGGTGTAAGAACAGTATCAACAGGTACCCTTCCCGGATGGGATACCTCAATAGTCAAACCTCCATGCTGAACAGGGATAAGCGCCGGAGCCGTCCACAGGAAATCTTCACAATCTGAAACTGCAGCTCCCACCGGAGTGGATACAACGTATACATATGCAACCGGCCAGGATGTATCCAGTATCAGCATAACAAGGAGAATCGTCAGTGCCGACAGCAGGATAAGAGCCCAATGTTTAAGGATATACTTCATCTTGCTCCAGAATGATGAATTCAGAAATGACGGTGACCGGACAAAACATCCGGAAACACACCTGAAGATGAATAATACAAGTGCTCGGCATATTTAACCAGTTTTTTTGCGATTTGCATATTTATTGTATAATCATACTGTGGCGAAATACTCCGGGGACAGAAGCCGTTTCCCTGATTCTATCACTGGAAGGACAGCTATGAAACCAGTAGATCTCAGCAGTTATACCAACTTCTTTTCCGAGTACACAGAATTGCGTGCCCAGGAGAACAGAACACTCAGTGTCGCTGTCGTTAACGGGGATGTTATGGGAAACAGCAGGTCAACGGGAAGCGGTATTTCCGCCAGGACATTCAGTAAGGGTATCTGGGGTTTCGCGTCCAACCCCATTATTGATGATGAGAGTATTAAAAAAGCAATCAGAGCAGCCACCAGGAATTCTCAGTTCCTTGCGGGAAAAGAAAACAGATCCGCGTATATTCTTCCTTCTTCTCCGGGTAGATCTTCCGAGGATTTCTCAACAGAAAAAAACCGCCTGACCCAGAAAGAGCTGATTGAATTCATGATGGAGATCGACGGTCGGATTAAAAGGAAATACAGCAGAGTAGCGTCCAGAACATCCGCTGTTCAACTTCTCGACATGGAGAAATACCTTGTAACTTCGGATGGTTCCTCAGTTTACTCGATGATACCCAGAACCGTGGTTTATATTTCCCTCAGTACCGAGTACAAGGGTGAGTCGGTAGAACTCCATGACGTTCACGGCGGTTTGGGGCAGTTCGAAGATCTATTCTCGAAACCTGAAGCTCTTTTCGGCAGACTGGATGAGCACTACGAACACCTCATCAGGAAAGCAGAGGGGATTTATCCTGATTCCGGAATGAAGGAGTGTATTCTGGATGCTGATCTCGCTGGTATCCTCTCGCACGAAGCAATAGGTCACACAACCGAGGCAGACGGCGTACGCGGCGGCTCAGTCGCAGGTGATTATATGGATCAGCAGGTTGCCAGCCCTCTTGTAACCCTTGTTGATTTTGCCAGCAGAGCTCTCGGAGAGATTTGTCCCGTTCCCGTATTCATTGACGATGAGGGTACGGTTGCAGAGGATGCGGTGATTATTGAGAACGGAATTCTTAAACGATTCATGCACAATAAGGAATCCGCAGCCGGTTTCAGCGCAAGACCCACCGGAAACGCCAGGGCCTACCGTTTCAGTGATGAACCTATCATACGCATGCGCAATACCGCAATACTTCCAGGAAAAAGTAAGCTTGAGGATATGATTGCATCTGTGGATGACGGTTACTATCTCATGAAACCCAGTAACGGGCAGGCTGACTCTACAAGTGAGTTCATGTTCGGTGTGGTTCAGGGTTACGAGATAAAGAAAGGCCGCCTTGCCAGGGCGCTGCGAGACACAACAATATCCGGAGTAGCCTTCGACATGCTGAAAACCATTACAGCAGTATCCGATGATATGAAATGGACAAACGGCGGAATGTGCGGAAAAAAACAGCTTATTCCAGTCGGCATGGGTGGTCCTGCTGTCAAATGCAGAATCAATATAGGGGGAAGGTAATGAAGGATAGAAGAGAGATAGCAGGGTACTGTGTCGAAGCCCTGAAGAAGGTCGGGTTGGATAAATCTGAATGTGTTCTCTATGACACCGGCAAGGATGAACTTAATATTGACAGCGGAGAAATCAGCCTTCTCAGAACAACCGATAACACTTCTCTGACCCTCACCGGAATTCTGGATGATAAAAAAGGAACTATATCGATCAATAAGACCGACATTCAATCAATTGATGAAGCGGTGACCAAAGTGCTTGAAATGGCAAAATCCTCAGAAGCTGACAGCGCGAACGATATCGCACCCGCGCAGCCTCCGGCAGCATTTGAGAAGGGACCTGAAGCGCCTGACCTTGATCTGATGTACACCAGGATGAGAGACTTCCTGGAGTACAGCGGTGAGCATTATCCGAACCTTATACTGGAGCAGGCGATACTTGACTTCACCAGCATCAATGAGTTCTTCAGAAATTCAAATGGCGTCGATCTGCATTCAAGATGCAGCTCTTACAATTTTTCTCCCATGTTCACATCGAAGGAAGGCAAAGAAACCTCATCCTTCAATTACGCCACTTTCTCCACCACTGAACTTGACAGGAACCTTCATGAATGCGGAACAGTTGACCAGCTGATGAAGCAATCGACGGAGCAGGTTCACTCAAGGGAATTCCAGGACAAATTCGACGGAGATATCATCATCACCCCCGATTGCCTTGGCAGTTTAATTCCCATGATAACTTCGTACCTGTACGATTATCCGTTGATCAAGGGTACTTCGATATTTAAGGATTCTCTTGGGACAGAGATCGCCGATTCTCAGCTGACCCTCCATTCCAGACCAGTCTCAGACGAACTTGCAGAAGGTTATTTCATTACCATGGATGGTTTTACCGCGCAGAACACCACCATAATTGATAATGGTGTATTAAAAACCTTCCTGCTTGGACTTTACGGAGCCAACAAAACCGGAAAAGCGAAAGCTGTCAATAACGGGAGCGCCTACATAATCGAACCAGGCAAGCATACTCTTGACGAGATAACCGGATCGGTGAACAGAGGTATTCTTCTCTGCAGGTTCGCCGGAGGCATGCCAAGTGAAAGCGGTGATTTCTCCGGAGTCGCAAAAAACAGCTATTACATCGAAAATGGTGAGATCAAGTACCCCGTCAAGGAGATAATGATTTCGGGCAATATCCTCAATCTCCTCAGGAACATAAAAAAAATATCCACTGAACGAATAAATTTCGGTGATTCTATTCTGCCGTGGATTCAGGTGGGGGACATAACAATATTCGGAAAGTAAACGATACCTCAGAAGTATGAAGGTGAGCTGAACATGATGAAAGCGTCAAAGTTCTTTCCATTAACCGTCTTGGTTCTGCTGATGATTCAGGGTGATTCTCTCGCGCAGACACCCGGTCAGCCCTTTTCATCCTACTGGTTTCCGAATGAACTCCTTTCCTGGTCTCCAGCCGGGGATGCTGATTCCCCTTACAACAGAGGCTCGATTGAGCTTGCATTAAGATCAGTGGGTGATACCCAGGCTAACATCCACGCAAGACCGGATGAAGGAAGGATTGCAGCTCTTTCCATTATGTACCCGTCCACAAGCGGGAATCCCTCACAGGGAGCTGCCGTTTTCGATGTCTACGCATTCAACTACTGGCAGTATACTGACAGGCTCGTTCTATGGGGCGGGTCAGCCGGAGAAGGTATTATCCTTTCTCCAAGTGCGGATGTTATCGATGCCGGTCACAGGAACGGTGTCCCGGTTTATGGAACCGTCTTCTTCCCTCCAATCGTTTACGGAGGTCAGATCCAGTGGGTGGAGGATTTCGTTCAGAACAGCGGCGGGATCTTTCCCGTTGCGGATAAACTTATTGAAGTGGCTGAATACTACGGCTTTGACGGCTGGTTCATAAACCAGGAGACAGCTGGAGGAACGGCCAGCCTTGCCCAGGATATGCGCGACATGATGGAGTACATACAGCTTAACTCCGATATAAATATCATGTGGTACGATGCCATGGTGGAATCCGGAGGCATCTCATGGCAGAACGCCCTGAATTCAAATAACGATATGTTCTTCGAGGATGGGGGAACTATTTCTAACGAGATGTTCCTGAATTTCTGGTGGTCGACAGGCGGACTGGCCTCTTCAGCAGCCTTCGCTGCAGGCCTGGGAAGAAGCCCCTACGATCTGAATGCCGGAGTCGATGTTCAGGCAAATGGCTACAATACAAGTGTCAACTGGGAAGGTGTCTTTCCGGAAGGCAATCCCCATGTAACATCCCTCGGGTTCTACTGTCCCAACTGGTGTTACTCCAATTCTTCCAGTCACGAGGACTTCTACACAAAAGCCAACAGATTCTGGATCGGAGCGAACAGAGACCCCTCCAATACTGAGACAGCAGACCCCTGGAAGGGCATGGCCCATTACGTTCCTGCGACTACTCCAATCACCTCTGTACCATTTGTTACCAATTTCAATACAGGTCAGGGACACTCCTTTTCAGTAAACGGTTCAGTAATGGAAAGTACCGACTGGAACAACAGAAGCCTGCAGGATATTCTCCCGACCTGGCGATGGGTAGCTGACTGCAGCGGAACAGCCCTTTATCCTGAGCTCGACTGGACCGACGCTTACTGGGGAGGTACGTGCCTTTCGGTTTCGGGGGATCTGTATCCGGGAACCCCCACCGTTCTGTACCTCTACAAAACGGATCTTACGCTCTCATCAGATGACAACCTAATTATCGCATACAGCACCGGCAGCAGCGGCACACCATCGGACCTGGAAGTGGGTCTGGCTTTTGAAGACCCGGAAACATTCGAATATTTCGACATGGGCACCAGCTCGACGGAGAGTTGGAATACAGTAACAACTGATCTCTCAGCATATTCCGGCAGACCGCTTTCCGTGATAGCACTCAGATTCGACGCTGCAGCAGTAGTTACGGGTTACGAGATGAAGCTTGGACAGCTGGGCATCATCAGCGGAACACAGGATACCCCTGCCCCTCCTGAGAATCTCTATGTGGAGAATTTTCAGCAGATCGATGACGATCATGGAACGATCAGGCTCAGATGGAACCATTCATCTGACTTCGCCTGCATGTACAATGTCTACAGGATAAACGCTGACGATTCCCGCACCTGGCTCTGGTCCACGCCCAATAATGCCTGTTTCGTACCGGAAATCATAAGAGAAGCTCCCGAAACAAACACCACAATTGAAGTTGTGACGGTTGGGAATGAATTCGGTGTTTCCTCGGCGGATACTGTAAATATCAGCTGGACCATAACAGGCATCGAGGGATCCTCCGGAGGAGTCATTTTCGGGATATCTGACTACTACCCCAATCCAATGGTTTCAACTACTCCAATCGACTATTCCATCATCAGTGAAGGACCTGTAAGCCTCTCACTTTACAGCATTGATGGAAGGCTGGCAAGCAGGCTCATCGACGGACCCATGCCTGCGGGAAATCATACAGCGTTACTGGAAGCTGATGCACTGACCCCGGGAGTGTATTTTCTGAGGCTTCAATCGGGAAGCTCCGTGGATACGGAAAAGTGCATTATCATCAGGTAAGTATTCAGATCGAACAGGAAGGATGCGAAGTATGTTTCTCAACAGCACAGCAGCTGGCATAAGAGCTCTGATCATTGCCTGTATTTTTGTTGCACTTTCAGGTAATCCCTCTTCAGCTTCCGATATGGACATTGAAGCACTCGGGCATCTCGGATTAAGACCATTTCCCGAGAAGGACAGCCTTTCTCAGGAAACATATACTGAAGATCTTCTATCCTGCATTCCTCTCTCCGCGGAAGATATCGATTCGGAATTCACGAACATCGAGGATTTGACCTGGCTGGAGAGCATCGCTGCCGATAATAAATGCGTTCTACTTGGAGAGAGCCATTATTTCAGATATGTCGCCAACCTTCAGAACAGGATAATTTTCGCTCTGAACACTTACGACTACTATCCGCTTGTAGTCCTTGAGAGACAATACTCCCTGACACCTTTTATCAACCACTACCTCGATCTCGAGCAGGATTCACTTGCCCGGGAATATTACGATGCCGTTCTTTCTCATCTTATTAATACAGTGGAACTCCAAACCAGAGTTGAGCATCTTCGGCGCTGGAATCAGCGTAACCCGGGAAAGCCCGTTCACTTTGGTTTTTCCGATATCGAACACGATTACAGAACGACTATCAGCACCATCCTTCTTCCATATCTGAGGCAGGCGGAACCTGATCTGGAAATCGATACCGGGAATCTGATACCTATGGATCTGGGTGATGTTGTTTCCGAGCTGAGACGCGTATCCGATTCAGCCAGACAGGCCGGAACAGTGGGCGCTTATCCGTTTATCACGCCTGATTACATCGATAATGTAATCGACAATCTTGAGTCGACCTATTTTGCTAAGCTGGATGGCGGTTTCTCTTACTACCGGCAGAAAGCGATCATCAGAAATCTCACCGATCCCCGCTTCCTGGGTAATTACCTGATAGACGGCAAAGCTGTCATTATCGCCGGAGGCTACCATACAGCAACAGGATTCGAGTACCCTGAAGGGGGAAACTTCTTCAAAGAGGGAAGCTATCTCAACTACGACTTCGAACCGACTCAAGGCAGGACTTATTCCATCTACACAGGAGCCTTCGCATACTCATTGGATGCCATGGCTGATATTGATCCTTCAATCTGCGGGCATCATGGCAGCGGGTATATGAGGATAGTGGGAAATCTGAGACAGGCTTATCAGGACAGCCTGATATCTCCCGATGACAATATGCTCTATTATACTGAACTGAACGATTTTACGCGATTACTGCTTTCCAAGGCTTCAGAATTTGATTTTGAACCTGTCCTTTTTACGGAAATGGATATGGATGGACTTCTGGAATCAGCCGAATCGGCAGAACGTGAAGATTATATGAATTTCCGCTATTATTCCAGTACTGTCGATGTTCATGATCAATATATACTGGTTCCATATTCACCGGTAACTACTGCAATACCGGAGAACACCGATTAGCATTGAGGGTCAGGCACCGAATCTTAACATTCGTTACTGTTGTAACAATGAAAAATGTTCAGATGTTTGGCCCGGTCCCTTTTGCTATATTCGAGCGATCAGGAATTCAAGTCGCGTATGACCTGACAGCACATAGCGGGAGCATGATCGTGAGTCTAAAAAAAACGCTCAGAAAGTATCTCCAGAGATCACACAGGTTTCCCTGGGTTCGGCTTAAGGGCAGCAGGAATTTGATAGTACGGATGGATACAACAAACAGATGCAATCTCAGATGCTCGATGTGTTCGATGCGGCTTTCTGACCTCGACCCTCAACGCGTATGGCATGATATCGATCCTGTTCTATTCGACAGGATTGCTGCTGAGGTGTTTCCTCAAGCATCGGTTGTTGGACTGTCCTGCGGTGCGGAACTTCTGGTTAATCCGGATTTCCGCAGATATCTTGAACGCCTGTACCGGGCTGATGTCCCTGCCAGAGAGATTGTTACGAACGGGGTTCTGCTCTCTTCGGAGAATATATCCATCATCCTGGATGCCCCCCCTACTTCTCTCATCGTCTCTATAGATGGAGCCACCCCTTCAACCCATGCTGAGATAAGAGGCGGCGCCGATCTGAATCTGATCACCGGTAACATGAAGGCGCTGATATCCGAGCGAGATAGAAGAGGCATGAAATTCCCCATGCTTTCCTTCAGTGTCACTCTGCAGAAAAAGAACTTCATGGAGCTTCCTGATATTGTCAGACTCGCTCACTCTGCAGGAGCGGTATCCGTCTCTGCTGTACCACTTGTACCGTACGAAGGACTTGAGCTGACCGGGGAGACAATAGACCCGGCTTCACCGGAAGTATCTGAACAGATCAGACTTGCATCAATCGCAGCGGCTGATCTTGGCTTGATCTTCAATCCGCCATCCATCCCGGATATTGAGGAACAGGTTTCCTGTCCGTATCTTGAAAACTGGGTTTACATCGATCCCGATGGAAGGATCAATCCATGCCCCCACTGGGATACGACAGAACCTCTGGGTAATATGAACCATCAGAGTTTCAGTGAGATATGGGAGGGTCCAGCGTATCAGGATCTGCGAAACAGGATAAAGGAGGGTGTATTCACCGGCAACTGCGCCGTATGCCCCGAGATCTCCGGCAGATTCAGCAATGAGATACCAAAGTTCTGACGGAAATATCGATTTGAAATAACCTATAACTCTTTTCAGACGGCACCCTGAACTCGGGGATGTTCTTCATTATCGGATAGATACAGTTTCTTTACAAGTACGGTGATTGCTCCAAGCGTGCCTATCGTCATCAGGATGGATGCCTCCGGTCCGAAAGCTCCCCAGGGCAGGTGATTCGCAGTCCTGAAAATAGTTGGCATAAGTGCATGACCGCTTACGTTCCATCCGAAAATCATCCCGGTTGTGAGGTTCCAGAGCCAGTGCACCAGTACAGGGTAGAACAGGCCATCAGTTACAAGCCTCAGAAAACCGAACAGGACTCCAGCCAGGAAGATATTCGCAATACCCGCGAATCCTGCATGTAAGTTACCAAGATGCAGCATGGAGAATGCTACAGAAGAAAGCAGTAATCCCGTAAGCCTGTTCTGTCTGAAACCGAGCGAATCCATCATGAAACCTCTGCAGACTATCTCTTCCGATGCAGCGAGTAGAAACAGCGCTCCTGCGAACAGAAGCCACTCTAAAGTGAAGCCGATGTATGTAAGATCAAAGCGAATGGCTATGACTGTAAAGGGAATGAACAGAACCGCCGAAGCCGCAGCAGCAATTCCGCCGTTCTTCCATCCGAACCTTCCGGCAACCTCAGGTACCAGTCTCCAGAAGGGAAAGAATACGATCAATGAGATGAAACTCAGCAGTGCCCAGTTAGGAATACTGGATCTTCCCAGATCTAGAAGACCTGCCAGGAATCCCTGAAATACTCCCCAGAGGAGAAAACCAGCCAGGGT
>JBDLJP010000061.1:0-9817 GCA_039714295.1 Candidatus Fermentibacterota bacterium | reverse complement strand
GCATACTCCTTAACCTTATCCGGAGTTCTGTGAGCGGACATTATATTCACCTCAAAGGGGATCTCAAGATCATTGAGAATTCCGGATGTCAGGTTCATTACTTCTTTATCACTTTCACTTCCCATAAGAATTCCAACTAGCATCAGATTGTCCTCCCGATATCTTTTCTGTAGTATTTTCCTTTGAAATCTATTTTTTCAAGCTCCCTGTAAGTCCTGTCCAGGGATTCCTCAATTGTATCTCCAATAGATGCGACACAGAGCACCCTGCCGCCTCCGGTAACAATTGTTTCATCATCCATCGCGGTACCAGCCTGAAAAACAACGGCGTTTTCTATCGTATCCAGACCGGTGATCGGGAATCCCTTCTCATAAGTGCCGGGATAACCTCCCGATGCCATTACAACGCAGCTGCAGAATCCGTCTTCAACTGTAAGGTGCTCCGGTAGTGTACCTCCAGTGGCTGCGGACAAGAAAAGCTCACCCAGATCATCATGAATCAGCGGCAGTACCGCCTGTGTCTCCGGGTCGCCAAAACGCACATTGAACTCAAGCACCTTCGGGCCTTCTTCGGTAATCATCAATCCTGCGTACAGAACCCCCCTGTAATCGATGCCCCTTGATGCCAGCTCTGCTAGGACAGGCAGAATAATCCTGTCCCGGGCATGATCCCCGGTACAATCACCTGTTCCCGGAGGAGGACATACTGCTCCCATTCCACCTGTATTGGGTCCCTTATCATGATCTCCAAGCCTCTTATGATCACGGCTTGGAGGGAGAATCACACATTTCCCTCCGCTGCAGATTGCGAGTACACTCACCTCTCGGCCTTCAAGCCTCTCTTCAATTAAAACCTGATTTCCCGATTTACCGAATTTTCCAGCAAAGATCTCTTCAAGAATATCGCTCGCTTCAACAGAATTATCCGGCAGGAATACACCTTTTCCGGCTGCAAGTCCGTCTGCTTTTATGACATACTTGAATGCATCCACGCCAATATACTCCATTGCAGAAATCATATCTGTGAAAACCTCAGCCCTTGCTGTCGGCACTCTCGCTGATTCCATTATCTCCTTTGCGAACCATTTACTTCCTTCGAGCTGTGCGCCATCCGCACCCGGACCGAAACAGGGAATGCCCTCCTTTCTCAGTTCATCAGCAAGCCCGGCTACAAGAGGTACCTCAGGGCCTGCGACTACAAGGTCAACTTCTTCCTCTGCAGCAAGGCTCACAAGACCATCGATATCGGAAGCTTCAACCTGGAACAGTTTCGCTATCTCTGCAATCCCGGGGTTACCCGGAGCACATATCAGAGAGTGGTTGGCTGACTTTGATAACGACCATACAAGAGCGTGCTCTCGACCTCCGCTACCGACGACCAGGATTTTCACTTTTCCTCCCTTGGAGTGTGTCTGATAATGTACATTGAGCAGAAGATTCTCACAGCTGAGATAGAATACTCGAAAATTTAAGGAGAGTACTGGATGTATTTGACGACAATATGCGAGTATTATAGCCAGCTGTGCGGATTTTATGCCAATGGTTCATTGTTGGACAGGTTCCTTGCATGGTATACGTTACTGTCAGCCGGGAATTCTCCGTCCCTTACCTCGCGCGAGTACTGATTCACCGCTTCAAGAATAATATCATCCAGCTGAGCGTATTTCTTAACAAACCTGGGTTCGAAGTCTCCCGATAAACCAAGTATATCGTTCACTACAAGAATCTGCCCGTCTGTGTACCTTCCTGCACCTATACCTATGGTCGGCACTTCAAGTTTACCGGTAAGCTCGGCTGCAAGTTCCTCCTCAATACACTCGAATACGATTGAGAAAACACCGGCCTGCTGCAGAGCAAAGGCTTCCTCGAACAGCTCATCCCGTTTGTTGCTGTAAACGACTTTGTAACCTCCAGCCTGCTCGATCGACTGCGGAAGCAGTCCGATATGGCCCATAACAGGTATTCCGGAATCGATAATAGCCCGTACGCGGGATACGGATCGATTGCTGCCCCCCTCGAGTTTTATAGCGTCCGCACCGCCTTCCGAGAGGAATCGTGCAGCGTTCCTGACTGCCTGCGAATCGGATCGTTCGTATGATCCGAAAGGCATGTCACCGACAACGAGAGTATTGGCAGCTCCCCTGGAAACCGCTTTCGTATGGGCGATCAGTACATCAAGATCCGCACCAAGCGTGGTCTCCTCACCGAATACCGCCATCGCAATGGAATCGCCTACGAGTATGAAGTCCACTCCGGCTTCCTCCTGCAATCTGGCGGTCATGCAGTCGTATGCGGTAAGTGATACTATCTTTTCCCCTCTGTTTTTCTTCAACTGAAGGGAATGTACATCCTTTTTCATTGCGACGGCTCCCCGGCCTCAGCCGGACGGTTCACTGCAAGGCGGCCATCCGGAATCAGCCATTTGTAAACAATCAGATAGGCTGCTGCGGCGTAAATCAGTCCCGCGATAATATCAACAATATAATGCTCCGCACCGTAAGCGATCTCAAAGCATATCCCGGCAACTACAATTGTGAACCACCAGGCTTTGTGCCGGAACTCCCGGAAGGCTATCATCAGTACCAGTATCGGCACCCCTGCATGAAGAGATGGCATTGCTCCTCTTGGGCTCGGGCTGAATGAAGAGATGATTCCTCCCGGCGCAAGTTCTCCGAGTGCCCGGAGGGTTATTCTTTCAACCTGGGGGATCATATTCTCAAGTGAAGCCATCCAGGGCGGTGTAAGCGGGAACAGAACATAGGTAGCATATCCTGCGAGAGTGATCAGGGCTATTGCCACGGTTGCCCTCTTCATCCTTTCCACTCCTTTTCTGAGAAAAAGAAGAAGCGGAAAAACTATCGGAATCAAAAACAGAGATGAATGGAAGAAGGCGAAAATGTAATCGTACCACGCAATCCCCCCCCTGTACAGGTTTTCCTGGAGCCATACTACAGGCAGCTGCCCGAAAAGGGTTTTTTCCAGGGCAATGATCCCGGCGCCATGGAATTCCTGGAAATGAGAAGAAACTACAAACTGCAGCTGCCAGTACGAAATCACCAGCAGGGGATAGAAGAGCCAGGGTCGGAAGATTTCCGGAAGACCTTTCCATCTGTACAGCAGGTAACACAGCAGGAAAGACATGAGAGGAACTGGAAATCTGGGTACGAGCCTTGAAAGCGGAACGATCAGCATAATAGCGGTGTAAACCGAAAAGAAGATTAGTATCAAACGGTAATTTCTGTCCTCCACAGAAGAGTATATCGTCCTGAACGAAAACAATTTAATACCTTCCGTACAATGCAGATTCAACTGATAATAATGCGGGGACCATATCCCTGGAGAATGTCTCTTTACACAGGGCTAAAGGTCTTACTACGGCCTGTTGCAGCTTCAGTCTACCTGATTAAACAGGTCACGCATCAGCAGGACATCAGGGCGTGGCCTTCATTGCGCGTCTTTGGCACTCTCAGCAAATGGCCCCCTATGTTAAAAAGTTAACACTCTGCCCTCCGTGTGTCAATTATGCCCTTGGAGTATCCGCGAGTCTCAATTAGTTTTCGCCATGGGATATCTTAACAAACACCCTTAAAGGAAGCGCTGATAAATGGCAAAGAACATTACAAACCCTGAAAAAGATTATGCAAGATGGTACCAGGATGTTATCCGCGAAGCTGAGCTGGCTGACTCCGCTCCGGTACGCGGGTGCATGGTAATCCGTCCCTACGGATACTCAATCTGGGAGAGCATCAAAACAAGCCTTGATACCAGCTTTAAAAAGACCGGACATAAGAACGCTTACTTCCCTCTGTTCATACCGGAGAGTTTCATTAAAAGGGAAGCCGAGCATGTTGAAGGATTTGCTCCTGAACTGGCCATTGTTACACAGGCTGGAGGCAAGAATCTTGAAGAATCCCTGGTTGTAAGACCTACTTCAGAGACGATAATAAACCATATGTTCTCCAAATGGATCAACAGTTACAGGGATCTGCCCATGCTTTTAAATCAGTGGGCGAATGTAGTTCGATGGGAGATGCGGCCCCGGGCATTCCTCAGAACCACTGAATTCCTCTGGCAGGAGGGGCACACCGCTCATGCGGATGAGAAAGAAGCCAGAGAAGAAACCCTGCAGATGCTGAAAGTGTACGCTGATTTTGCGATGAATGTGGCAGCTATTCCAGTTATCCCCGGAAGGAAGACGGAGCGCGAGAAGTTCGCAGGCGCAGTGGACAGTTATACAATAGAAGCTATGATGGGTAACGGCTGGGCTCTCCAGAGCGGAACAAGCCATTACCTGGGAACTAATTTCGCCAGAGTATTCGATACAATGTACCTTGACAGCAACAACGAGCAGCAGTTCGTACACCAGACGAGCTGGGGCGTATCCACAAGGCTTGTAGGCGCTGTCATCATGGCTCACGGTGATGAGAACGGACTGCGACTTCCGCCGAAACTTGCGCCGGTACAGGTTGTTATCGTTCCGATAGCCAGAGATGAATCGGCAAGGGCTGATGTAATGACGGTCGTTGAGCGCATAAGTAATGAACTTGATGAAAAAGGCGTTCGGGTTGAAGTGGATGACCGCTCCGGCATGAGCCCCGGTTTCAAATTCAATTACTGGGAAGTCCGTGGTGTTCCCCTGAGGCTTGAGATCGGACCGCGGGATCTGGAGGAGGGTCATGTGATGGCCAGCCAGAGGAATAAACCGGGAAGAGACAGTAAATTCACGCTCTCTCTTGATTCAATCACGGAGAGTATTCCCGGAATCCTTGAGAAAATACAGACCGAGATGTACGATGAGGCAGCCCGGAATCGGGATTCCAGAACTTATACAGTTGAAACTCTCGATGAATTCCGGGAAGCCATAGTTGACAGACCCGGTTTCTATAATGTCTGGTGGGATGGCAGTACCGAAGATGAAGCAAGACTTCAGCAGGAAACAAAGGCAACCATCAGGTGCATCCCGCTTGAGCAGCCGGAAGGAACCGGCAAGTGCTTTATGACCGGCAGAGAAACGAACAGAAGAGTAGTTCTCGCCAGAGCTTACTGACAGATATCTCAAAGAAGAAGAGCCGGGGGCATGAACATCCCCGGCTCATTTCAATGCTGAGTATTTTCTACCTTACAAGGGCAGTGGAGTTCGGTATTTCCTCGAACATCTGGCATTCGACACCGGGCACATGATTGTAAAGGAATTCCTCAACCCTGCCTGCGAATTCAAGCCTGTTCGCCTCTATAGCGAAACCGTGCCCTTCGTTCTCGTAAAGCACATAATAAACTTCGTTACCGTTCTCTCTCAGAGCTGCAACCATCTGATCGGATTCAGCCTGTACAACCCTCGGGTCATTCACACCCTGAACTATCAGCATTGGAACCCTGATATCCTCGACGTAGTTAAGCGGTGAGCGTTCCTCAAGCATGAGTGAATCCTCTTCCATATCACCAACTCTGATGTCCATGATAGCGCCCATAGGTTTCCAGTACGGCGGAACGGTTTCCCTGAAAGTGATCAGATTGGAAGGTCCGAAGAAATCAACACCTGCGCAATAGAGATCAGGCGTGAATGTCACTCCGGCAAGCGTTGCGTAACCTCCATAGGACCCTCCCATTATGACAACCCTGTCAGGATCCGCTAAGCCCTGATCCACAGCCCAGCCTACAGCATCGGTCAGATCGTCCTGCATCAGAGCTCCCCATTCCTTATTACCCGCGTTAAGATGCTCCTTGCCGAATCCGGATGACGCTCTGAAGTTCACCTGCAGAACTGCAAATCCCCGATCAGCGAGCATCTGGGCGAAGGGATCGTAACCGAAGAAATCCCTGGCCCATGGACCCCCATGCACGTATAGAACCATGGGAAGAGGTTCTTCATCTGCATCCAGCGGCAATGTCATGTAGCTGGGCAGAATGAATCCGTCACGCGCCGGTATAAGAAGGGGTTCAACCTCAGCCAGCTGGTAATCATCAAGGACCGGGATAGCATTGAACAGGTATTCCATGGATCGGGTTGTACGATCGTACAGATAGTAGATCGCAGGGCTGTGCGGAGTAAAATATACAACTATCCATGTACTGTCAGCGTTGTCCCTGGAGGTAAGCCCGAAATCTCCCGGATGGAAGTCGGCAAGGTAATCGTAATCCTCCTGAATAGAAGGATCGAGGACCTGTACATCTCTCCGGAGATAATGGAAACTGACCGCTCTGGGCTCACCTGTGAAGGGGTCGAAGGAAACTCCGCCGATATCGGCAAGTGAATCGTGAGCTATTTCGATTATTTCTCCTGTATCCAGGTCCTGATAGAGAAGCTTTGTTGTGTTGGATTCAAGGTTGGACTGGTAGTAAATACCCCTGCCGTCCTCACTGAAACGCAGGGGACTGACTGTATCAAGGGCGGAGAATGAAACGAACTCTTCCCATTCAACAGCATGGACATCCTTAAGGTAGAATACGATCGTGCCATCCTCGGGATTGATTGTAGCCATTCCACGGATATTCAGATCTTCGTCGGTCATATAACCGAGGATCATACAGCCGTCTTCGGTCATTCCCGGATTCTCCTGAAGCAGAGTAAGGTCACCCGTCTCGAGGTCGCAGGAATAGACATCGAAGAACATCGGATTGTTCCGGTTCATTTCAATGATAATGTTGTTGGGCTGATCCCGGTCAGTGGCGCTGACATAGGCTTTGACATCCTCAAAAGGAGTAAGGTCTGTTACATCTTCAGTTCCGACATTCAACCTGTATACATGCGTATTCTCTTCCCCTGCAAGATCCTGCATGTAAAGAATATCTTCCCCGTTTTCCGCCCAGAAATAGTTGGTTACACCACGGTTAGTATCGTATGTGAGCTGTCTGGCTTCGGATCCGTCCGCATTCATGACCCAGAGGTTGAGAACACTGTCAACCGGGGCGATGTAAGCGATCTGCTCACCGTCAGGAGATAACTGGGGACGCATTCGCTCGGGGTTGCCGAACAGAACGGTACGGGGAATAAGCTCATCCGCCCCCGTCGATTCAACATGCTCGATCACCACATCCGTATCAATCGAATCTTCAGGTACCGCCGGGGATCCATCCTCCCCGCAGGCAATCATCAGGGTCAAACCCATAAGAAGCAATGCTGCACCAGATTGTGATATACTTTTCATCACATACTTCCTTTCCTTAACAACAATCTGCATAAACTCAAATCCTTCACACTGTAATACTGTCATCAGCACTGAACGACTATGGTAATGTTGTACAGTCTATTAGAATGACAACATCAGCCCGGATCAATACTGGTACTTTTCCTGTCGTTACATTATACCTATCATATATGAAGAATTGTCAAATTCATAATTTTCACAATAATCAAGGAGTATATATATGCCAGGCAAGATGTTCGATGATAAGGGCAGATTGAATATCCCGGAAGTGAAATACAATCAGAAAAAAACAATTAAGGCAGAAGTTGTCATCAATGCGGTTTACTGCCCTGAGGGTCACAATCTGATCGCAGTTGATCGAGAAGTATCGGGTTTTCCGGGAATCACCGTGAAGTTCAGCGGCAAAAAGAGCGGAAGCGGACTTCTATCTCTTTCAGCGGTATTCGGAGACACTTCCTACGAAGTCATCGATGGAGACCCGGATCCGTATGAACCTCTTGAATTTTCCTGCCCACAATGCGGAACTGCGCTGGACGTTCTGGCAAGCTGCCCCTGTGATCCCGATGCTGTGACTGTAATGTGCTACCTGTACCCTAAGAAGGACCCTCACCAGGCCATTGCCTTCTGCAATCTCCTGTCCTGTCCGAACTCGGCTGTGATAAGATCAGGTGAGGCGATGCGATTGCTTTCGGAAACACGTTAACACCGAACTTCGGTAAAGACCTGTCCCCGGAGAGGTATCCCCTGTCAGCTTCGTTATACTCAGAGGAAGCTGATGAATCGGAATTCTGCATTAATCACAATGGAGGATGAAAAATGGGACAGGAGATGAATGAAGCCAGCAAGTGGCGGATAGAGCTGTCGCGCGACCTTTCTGTTCATTATTCCAGTCATCCCGAAGTAAGAATGGTCTGTCTTGGAGGTTCTCCGACAAAAGGTATTTCAGATGCCTATTCCGATCTGGACATCATAGTCTACTGGGATGAGCTGGACGAGGAGTGGATCAAAGCCGAGCCGCTTAGGAAAGCCTTGGGTCTCGAGAGAACGGATCTTCTCAGCATGGCTCCGGGATCCTATGTCGAGAGTTATCACATCAACGGACTCAAGATCGATTTCGGCCACGCGACCATGCGAATGTGGAAGGAGTGGACTTCCTCGCTTCTTGAAGAACTGAATGCAGATCCGGGACTGCTCGGAATGGTGGGCGGGTTCCTCGACAGCATTCCATTCTACGGGAATGCGCTATGCAGCGAGTGGAAGGATCGGCTCAGGAGGTATCCGGATGATCTCGCTTTGGAAGTGATCAAACGGAATATGGGATTTTTTGTTGGGGGATATCTGTTTCATCAGTGCCTTGAGCGCGGTGATGTTCTGGCATACCAGGATGGAATATGCACAATGCTGAAGCGGCTTCTGTCGATAACAGCGGCTCTCAGCAGGCGTTACTACTCGGCAGCTGAACCCAGATGGCTGGATTACGAAATCGGCATGATGAAAATAAAACCAGTGAATCTGACACCTGATAACATTCGATGGATGCTCGATAATCCCGGAATCAAATCCGAAGCTATGCTCTACGGTTTGCTCGATGATGTACTCACTCTGATTGCAGAGCAGTTCCCCGAACTTGAAGATAAGGTAGCCAGGAGGAGGAAACGCATGTTGAAACTGGCTGTGAAACCCTGTGAGCGCAGGCCTCTAATCCCTTAAATATCTTGTCTATATAATCCAGCACTTTGACGAATAGACATCAAGCCTATATTATTAGTCGGGGTATTTAGATCAAGGGCTGATGGGGGGGGATCGTATCATATGACCGATTCTTTGCAGGCGCTGGAAAACAGGCTTGAATCGGCAACCGGTCTCGAGCGTTCAGAGCTTCTGATCAGCCTCTCCCTTGGATACAATAACCTCTCCCCTGCAAAAGCTCAATCGTACGCAGAGGAAGCTCTTACTCTGGCAATTCAGGAAAGATCCAGATCACTTGAAGCAGAATCCCTGAACGCACTTGGCAGAGCCAGCCTCGGTCAGCTGGCCTATAGTGAAGCCCTGGAACAGCTTCAAAAATCTCTCTCAATTTACGAAGATATTGATTCACAGGAGGGCATTGCAGAGGTGCTCGGGACTATAGGTCTTGTGTATCACTCAGACGGTGAGCGGAAGAAGGCTCTTGAATATCTGAACAGGAGCCTTGAGACAGCTGAGAAATCAGAGGCATTGAATCTCATACTGGAGAGCTGCCGTTCCCTGTCAGAACTCTACGAGAAGGACCGCAACTTCAAGAAGGCACTTGAATATCACCGGAGGATGAGTGAGCTTGAGGAAAAACTCTTCTCCGAGGAAAAAAGCAGGATAATCGCAAGGATAGATGCAGTATTTCAAACTGAAAAGGCCGAGCAGGAGGCGGAGATCAACCGTCTTAGAAACATAGAGCTGAACGAGAAAAAGCAACTCATAGAGGCGCAGGCGGAATCACTCCAGAGAGCCAATGTAAAGATAAGCGTCCATAGAGAAGAACTCATCATGAAGAACATGGAACTGGAGAAACTGCTGAAGGAAAAGGATGAATTCCTCAGCAGAATGGTAAAGCATATTTCTGACGGCGTGATGATTGATGACCAGAAGGGTAAAATTCTTTATGTCAATGATCGTTTCCTTGAAATATTCTCTCTC
>JBDLJP010000060.1:0-9843 GCA_039714295.1 Candidatus Fermentibacterota bacterium | reverse complement strand
TTCAGCTCTTCCTGGAATTGCAGTGAATCATCAAAAACCACAAAGCCCTGTTTTCCAGGATCAAGCACCATGAGCATTCCATCGGCCATCAGAAACATTCCCCAGGGGAAAGCCAGTTCACCGGGGCCACTGCCCTGCCTTGAAAGCTGCTGGATGTAATAACCGCTGCTGTCAAAGATTTTCACACAGGCGGCAACCTGATCAAGTACAAGAATTCTGCCATCCCGGTCGATAACAGCGCTGGTTACTGCGCCGAAGGTGTTTGTGGAATCTCCCAGCTCAACTCCGATTTCAAGCACAGCCTGAAGAGTATCCACTGGAAGTGCCGGTATGTCCTGAACAGCGGCGGGTTCCTCCCCGTTTCCGCCGCATCCTGCGATCAGTATCAGGCAGATGAGCGCATTCAACAGATATTTCATACAATTCCCTCCTCAAGTGAATCATTTTCATGCAACCATTTAAATATAATACATTTATTCACGCTTATGTATTAAAAAGCCTCCGTCCCTATTTTTTCTGCTGAAGTAATTTATCCAGCCGCCGATGAGTATCAGTCCAGCACCGGTGAACACGGCTGCGTCTGGTACCGAATCGAAGATCAGTATCTGCCACAACATGGAGAACAGAACACTCAGATAACCGTATATGGCTACTTCACCTCCAGGAGCGCAGCGGTACGCTTTTGTCATCAGTAATTGTCCTGCTGTTCCCGATAAGCCAATGCATACAAGGAAAACAAGCGATCTAAGATCCGGTATTACTCTTCCCAGTATTACAAAAGGGAGAAAGAACAGGGTGGTGGCTGCTGAGAACCAGAAAACTACAAGCAGTGGTCTGTCAGTCTTCCGGAGTGCTCTCAAAGTAGTGTAGGCGCTTCCGGCGAATAGAGCAGAAAGGATTGCAAATCCTGCTGGAAGAGTAATGGGAATTGAAACCGGTTTGAGAATAACAATCACCCCTGCGAATCCGAGGAATACAGCCAGAATCTGGATCTTTTTCAGTCGCTCACCCAGAAAGAGCCATGAGAGGATAAGTACGAAAAAAGGGCTGAGTTTATTAATCGTAACAGCCTCGGCAAGAGGCATATTTTCCACTGCGATGAAATATGCGAGCATTCCAGCTATTCCGAACAGGGATCTTGCTCCCAGAAGGACAGGACCGCCTGGTCTGAAGGAGATGCCTCTTGCGCGAAGTACAACAGCAAGAATAACTGCCGCTATAGCACCCCTCATGAATAGCTTCTGGGTTGTCTGTATTCCTGAATCCGCTGGAATCAGCTTTACAAATACGGGTACTATCGAAAGGAAGAAGGCAGCCAGGATCATGAACAGCGCAGCCTGGCTCCTTTTCGTATCAAACACTAGGTAATTCTTACAAGTTCGTACTCCATTGAGCCCAGTCCAAGGGATTCGGCAATGGAGAGATGTAGAATTCCGTCGATATCCGGCCGGTAAGCTCTGAATTTGTCTGCACCTGTCCCTGCACGCACGGGAGAGTTCTTTGCGGCGGGAGCAGCAGTGACAAGATCAAGCGATGCCATATCGATCGCAACAGGATCTATTGATGCAAGAATGCCGATATCGTCAACAAACGGCGGAGCCATATCCTTCATACAATCACAATCCGGAACAACCGATGTGACAAAATTAACGTAAAGCAGAGGATTGGAAACACTGAGAGCCGCGTATGCGTATTCAATCATCCTTCTCATGAAAACGTTCATGTTCTGATCCCAGCTTACCCTGACTGCACCTTCCGGGCAGCGTCCGAGACATTCGCCGCAGCCGGTACAGATATCGGTATCTATCGAGGCGTGGCTGTTTATACTGATAGCACTCACGTGACAGTGACCGGCACAGATACCGCAGGCTGTGCATTTTTTTGTATTGATAAGCGGCTTTACCGATGAGTGCTGATACAGCTTGCCTGCTCTGGAAGCGCATCCCATACCAAGGTTTTTCAGAGTTCCTCCGAAACCCGTCAGAAGGTGTCCCTTGAAATGGCTGATGACAACCATGGCATCAGAACTTGAGATAATGGAGGCAATATGAGCCTCATCGGTCTGAAAGTCTTCCGGCATTCTCACTGTTACCTCATTTCCGCCTCGAAGACCATCAGCAATAATGAAGGGGGGTGTCCATGGCAGACCGAATCCATGTTCATGGGTCAGGCGGAGGTAATCGGGAGCGGACATTCTTTTTCCAGGATACAGGACTGTGGTATCTGTAAGGAATATCCTGTCAGTATTGGAACAGAGAGCCTTGATAACCCTGTTTACATTATCCGGGCTTACATATGACGTATTTCCCTCTTCTCCGGGATGTATTTTCACCGCCAGAGTATCCGTGGGCTTCAGATCATTTCTATCGATAATCCCGTCCAGCAGTTTTATAAACCCGTCTTCCGCTGATGCCATTTCGATCGGTAGAAAGTAGACTTTTGTCCGCATGATTCCGCTCCTTTCCCGGTCAGATCCCGTATGCTCATCCTTGCATAGAAAATATACGATGTTTATAAATTATCCTATGGGATATTTAAAATGGATTGAAATCGAAGAATCTGCACCGGACTGGAATCTTGGACAGCTGAGATCCTGTTCGGATAACAGAGATCTTCTTTTCTGTGCTGTCGTGAAATCAAACGCTTACGGACATGGTGTTGAACCGTTCACTTCTCTGCTTCCTTCTGCTGACTGGTTCGCCGTCAATTCCCTGGATGAAGGTCTGGAACTCAGACAGTACGGTATTGATAAACCGATTCTGCTGCTTGGACATGTCCTTATTGAAAGGCTTTCAGAAGCTGTCGAAGCCGACCTGAGACTTACGGTTTACAATATCGAAACACTTGAAAAACTGGAGAAGATCCTCAATCAGAGAGTCAGATGCAGGATACATGTTAAAATCGAGACTGGTACCGGAAGACAGGGCATTCTTCCCCACCGCGTTCCCGAATTCATCGACAGGGCTTCCGGAATTGAAGGACTGGAAATTGAGGGATTATCCACCCACTTCGCCAACATAGAGGATACCCTGAATCATGATTACGCTGAAGGACAGCTCCGGCTTTTCAATGAAGTTGTTGAAATGGTCAGGGGATCGGGAGTATCTCCAGCTGTTATTCATACCGCATGCACAGCCGCAACAATCCTTTTCCCGGAAACACATTTCAATATGCTCAGAGCCGGTATAGGTCTTTACGGACTCTGGCCGTCCCGGGAAACATTCCTGTCAGCCCAGTCAAACGGAATTACCGTTCCGGATCTCAGACCGGCTCTCTCCTGGAAGACGCGCATCGTTCAGATTAAGGAACTTCCCGCCGGCAGCTACATCGGTTACGGCTGCACATACAAAACAAGTAGAAGCACAAGACTAGGTGTACTGCCTGTGGGTTACGCCGATGGTTACGATAGAAGGTGCGGGAGCTCCGCACACGTACTGGTTCGGGGGGAAAGAGCACCTGTTCTCGGGCGTATATGCATGAATCTGATAATGATAGACCTCACCGATATCCCCCAGGCAGCACTTGAGGATACTGTTGTTCTTCTCGGACAGGATCGAAATGAGATTATTTCGGCTGAGATGCTGGCTGAATGGGCAGGTACGATAAACTACGAGATCGTAACGCGCCTCAGTCCCTTTCTTCCAAGGATAATAGTAAGGAAAGGATAATAAGTGTACATAGATGTTATTGGTGTTGACGGATCAAAGCAGCGCGGATGCAATCTCTGCTCCATGCTTCTGGGCGAATCGGTTCTCCTTGATGCAGGCTCAGCTTCCATGCTCTCCGGGCGGCAGCAGCATAATGTAGAGATGGTTCTTCTTACTCACGCTCACCTTGATCATGTTCTTGAACTTGGTTTCATGATCGATGCAACGGTTGCATTAAGGGACGAACCTCTGCGGGTCATGGGAAGTAAAGCATGCCTTGAAATCGTGAGAAAACACTATATGAACGACCTTATCTGGCCTGATTTCAGCCGGATAAAAACCTCTGTCGGCCCTGCACTTATTTATGAGACCGTTGAAGATAGAAAATGGTTCGGACTGCCGGGGGGAATCAGCGCATGGGCAGAGCCTGTCTGCCATGGAGCGGGTGCCAGAGGATTTCTGTTCAGATCGGAAACAGGTACCATTCTCCATACCGGGGATACCGGACCGACCTGTTCTATCTGGGAGAAGGCTCAGGAGCTGGACGATCTGAGGTTGATCATAGCTGAAATTTCCTTCCCCGATGAGAAGACCGACATTGCAATAGCAAGCAACCATCTGACACCGTCTCTTCTCGAGCGGGAGTTGAATAAACTCAACAGGCCTGATATTCCGGTTTACGCTTTCCATCTGAAACCCTGGGAAAGGCATGGGATCGAAAAGGACGTCGCAAGAAGATTCAGGGACAGGATTGTAATGCTCCGGAGTGGAGACAGGCTGGAATTCTAGCGCCGGATATGGGGAATATGAGAACAGGTCTTGACAGACTGAAAAGAGAATTGCTTCCAGGCAGTAAGATCGGTCTTTTATCACATTACGCTACAGTAAATTCGGAGTACCGATCTACGCTTGAAGTCCTTGCAGCCATGCCCGGAATTGAACTTTCAATGCTGTTCGGTCCCCAGCACGGCTTCCGCGGAGAGACCCAGGATAACATGATAGAGTGGGAAGGGTACACTCATCCCGAATACGGGATACCTGTCCACAGTCTGTACGGAAGGAACCGGAAACCTGATCCTGAGCTGCTTCGGGAGCTGGATTGCCTGGTGGTGGACCTCCAGGATGTGGGAGCGAGATATTACACTTACATCTATACCATGGCTTACTGCCTGAGAGCCTGTAACGAGGCAGGTGTACCTGTTATTGTGCTTGACAGGCCCAATCCGCTCGGCATTTCAATTATAGAGGGAAAGCCGCTCAATTCAGAATACCAGTCTTTCGTAGGGCTCTATCCTATCCCGGTCAGGCATGGTCTGACGCCCGGAGAACTGGCGCTGCTTTTCGCCCGGCTTGACAGCCTCCCCCGACCTGAAGTTATCCGGATGGAGGGATGGGACGGAGAGGGTATCCCGGAGGATTACCAATGGGTATTCCCTTCCCCTAACATGCCGACTGCAGATACAGCATCCGTATATCCGGGAATGTGTCTTCTTGAAGCCACTAACCTTTCCGAAGGCAGGGGAACAACAAGACCTTTCAGTGTTTTCGGGGCTCCGTGGATAAATGGAGACGAGTTCTGCAGTCAACTTAATGGAACGGTCTTTCTGGAGGGTGCTGTCCTCAGACCGCACGCATTCATTCCGACATTTAATAAGCACGCCGGCTTAATGTGCTATGGTGCTGAGATTCATGTTATTGACAGATCAGAGTTCAGACCTCTTCGAGCCGGACTGGGCATTCTGCTTGAATCTTTCAGATATTCCCGGACCGGGTGGATCGATCCGCCATACGAGTACGAGTTCAGGAAGATGCCTGTTGATATTCTGTCCGGCGGACCGGAGGTCAGGGAAGCCGTAAACGAAAGTGATGCTGAAAAGCTGATTGAACTGGCTCAAGGCGATCCTGCCGGACATTCCGGGTTTACGCATGATATACTATTGTACGAAAGGGAGTTCTGCAATTGAGAATTGGAATTATATCGGATATTCATGGGAACCTGCCGGGTCTTGAAGCATCTCTTGAAGTGTTCGCAGAGGAGGGCGTTGACCAGATCGTCTGCCTTGGAGATCTAACCCAGTTCGGTCCGTTTCCAGTGGAAGTTATCGATCTGATGCAGAGCAATGACATTGATACAGTCCAGGGAAACTGTGACCGGGCTGTTGCAAAAGGGAGAGATGATACGGGAGATGTCTTCGAAAATGTTCACTGGGATAATCTGGCTTCCGAGCTGCTCGAATGGACGAAGGACCAACTCACCCCTCAGCAGAAGAGATACTTGAAGAAACTGCCATCTGAATTGAGGTTCAATGTTGGAAGTCGGCGAATACTGTGCGTTCATGGTCTTCCGGGCAATATCTGCGGGAATATCCAGAGAAATGTATCAAAGGAAGTCTACGATTACCTGTTTTCGAGGAATTCATGTGATATTCTGATCCTCGGGCATACACATGAAATGCTGCTTCAGTCCAGGGGCAGCAGATTGATAATCAATCCCGGCAGCGTTGGGGGAGGAACCCTGCCCGGAGAAGCTGCAGTCGCTGTTCTTGAAATAAATGAGGAGAACACTACAGCATCCGTATGCTGGCACAGGGTTCCCTTCGATACAGATTTGTTTGAGAAAAAGTACAGGCATGAAGGTCTGCCGGAGACCTTTCTTAAATGTATTCTCCTTGGCAGGGACCCAAGGGGGAAGTGGCATACCGATGACCATATCAGGAGGCAGAAATGGGCAGAACGTTTATAGAGAAAATCATGTCGTCACACGGGGGCGGAGACTGTCACCCCGGAGATGTGATCTGGATAGATATCGATAATAGAACGGCCAGGGATTTTGCTGGAGCAAGTGTGGTGGGGAATCTCGAGAAGTTCGGAGGTGAATCCCCCATCGCTGACGGATCAAAAACTTTTTTCACTTTTGACTGCAATGTTCCTGCCAATACCATCCCTTATGCGAACAATCAGCAGCGCATCAGGGTCTTCGCCCGAAAGCACGACCTGAAAGTATACGATGTAGACGCTGGAATCGGTTCTCATGTTGTGATAGAAGAGAAATTCGCCAGACCCGGAACTACTACGGTCGGAACGGACAGCCACCTTAACATCATGGGTTCAGTGGGAGCCTTCGGCCAGGGAATGGGTGATGTGGATATTGCCTACGCTTTCAAAACAGGAAAAGTCTGGTTTGAGGTTCCCCAATCAGTCAAAGTAACCCTTACCGGGCTACCAGCGGCGGGAACGGAAGCCAAGGATATAGCTCTGGCCATGCTCAAGCGGTTCAGCAATCACGAACTGCTTGGCAAGTCAGTTGAGATATACGGCCCATGGCTGGACAAGGCTTCACTTGAGAATTGTGTAACGCTTTCAAGTCTCGCGACTGAAATGGGAGCCATTATCGCTCTCATACCGCCGAATAAGAATGTTCTGGATTTCTTCGGTATGAAAAGCAATGAAGCAGTTTATGCTGATTCGGATGCTGCCTATCAGGAAGAGTACTCTCTTGATATAGAAGGGCTGGAACCCCTGATCGCCGCTCCTCCCAGTCCCACAAATGTATTTCCAGTATCGGAGAAAACCGATGTGAAGGTGGATGGAGTTTTCATCGGAAGCTGTACCAACGGAACCTACAGGGATCTGAAGTATGCTGCAGAACTTCTGAGGGGCCGCAAAGTAGCTTCCGGCGTCATGCTGAAAGTTGTACCAGCAACCAGGGCAACCTGGGCAAGGCTTCTTAAGGAAGGACTTCTGCAGGACATTTTCGATGCCGGCGGGATCGTCAGCAACGCTGGATGCGGCGGATGCGCCTCGGGACAGATCGGTATGACCGGAGAGGGAGAGGTGCAGATAAGCACATCCAACAGGAATTTCAAGGGCAAGCAGGGCAAGGGGAACACTTATCTGGCGGGGATTGGAACTGCAGCGGCATCAGCAGTACTCGGTCGGATCGCTTCCGTGCATGAACTTAAGGAGGTACAGTAATGACGCGCGAGTTGATTCTTAAGGGCAGGCTATGGATACTGATGGAAGACGATAAACTCTTCAGCGATATCGATACGGACATGATCTACCATAATGCCCACCTCGCTGTAACCGATATTTATGATATGGGACAGTACGCTTTCGGCAACCTTGAAGGTTACAAGGATTTTTCGGAGAAAGCAAGACCTGGTGATCTCGTTCTTGCCGGCGACAACTTCGGCTCCGGAAGTTCGCGTCAGCATGCGGTGGATTGTTTCACGGCTCTCGGAGTTCAAGCTGTTATAGCCCGCTCTTTTGGAGCCATATATAAGAGGAACGCAATAAACAGCGGTTTTCCGATAATCGAACTTCCAGAGCTTCCCGATGGACTTTTCAGCCAGTTCGACCAGATTGAGCTGAATCTTGAGAATGGAGCTCTCAGCTCATGGGAAAACAGGTATCAGGGCAATTCCATGAGCGCGGTCGCCCGGGATATATATCTTGCAGGAGGTTTGTTTCAGTACGCTGAGAAAATGTAATCAGTTTCTGAGCGGATAATTCGAGATATCTACTTCAGATCGGAACGGGTATACTCTTCGCTGATGTGGAGGGGACCGCTTGCGGTTGCAGTGATGAAGGGAAGACTCATAGTTGTAATTTCCTCCCTCGACAGTTCCATGGCGACCTTCCGGGACTCTTTTTCAATCCGTTCCATTGCAAATGAATTTTCTGTAAGATCGATTTTGTACTTATCCTGAAACCGTTTTACAGCCAATTCGGAGATTCTCTGCGCCCAGTCCCTGTTGAATTCCATTGCCTTCGTATCAGATCCATCGCCCTTACCCTGTGCTCTATTAAGGGTAGAGACCAGGAATGAACTTCCGCAGAACTCACACTGCCCCGTTTCGCTCCCGGATATGAATTTGAGATTCGCACTGCAGTTGGGGCACTTCTTGAAGATAAAATCGACACTCATTGCAACCTCATCTGGTTGAGTGGTAGGATATGATAGAATCGTACAATATATACACAATTCAGGTAGAAATACCTTATTAATACAGGATCTGATTGTGAGGATACAGTTATCTCCAATCTATCGTAAATCTTGTAGCAATGAATGGAGGTTTGTGTGAGTGATTCATTTGAAATGCAGAAAAGGTACTTCGCGTCCGGGCTGAAGCAGTTCAGGATAAAACCCGAGCTCAACAGGGCCAGAATTAAGGATTGCGAATATTACCTTGAAATGCTTGAGGATGCCGGTTCTCCGGCTGAGTTCAAGAAGAGGATTCAGCAGACGGGTAATATGGTATCCACTGCGAAAGCGGAAAGCTGCGACAGGTACGATAACCGGGCTTTCATCTACACACAGCTGCAGCAGGAGAGAAAGGCAGAGGAGGACAGACTCAGGCTTGAGATCATCGAATCGGCAAAGAACCACACTGAACTCAGTCAGAAGCTAGAGGATTTTGAGCAGAACTCTGAACTGTCGTACAATGAGAACAAAGCGATAAACGCTCTTGGTTCGATTATCAACGCTGTCTTTCATCTCAACACTGATGCGAAGGGTTCGGGTGATGAGGAACGATCCCTGCTGAAATTCCATGCTTACTGGAAACTGATGAAGGAAGCTGATCCGCAGGTCTCCTGGGAGAAGATCATATCCTACAAACCTTACAGAGACCGGATCATCTTCACCGATGAACAGCTTACAGTGCTTGAGAGGGTATTCAGGGAGGTGTGCGATGGACAGCACAGTTAAGCAGATACTGGACAGTTTCCGCTTCTCCGTTGACAATTACACTTCCAGTCTGGGTCCCGATAACGAAAAACTGATGAAGGCAAAGGAACTCGTTGAATCCCTTTATGCCAAGGCTGAAGATGGTGCTGACATGATGAATATCAGCATGGATCCGGAGTTCGGTTCCGTTGGCGCTCTTATCGGGGAGCTTGCTGCCGAGCCGGCACTTGCTCCGGAGGAGCAGGCTTCAATACAGGCTGAGGGAGACTCTGCCCCCGAAGGCTCAGTTCCACCCGCAAGTATTGCCGCAGCCGGTTACCACATGGCTTTCGATGCAATGGGCCCGGAGGCGAAGGAAAAGCAGGGCAGGTATTACAGCAGGATATTCGAGCTTGAAGAGGAGGCAGAGAACGCCCTTCACTTCAATACTCTGCTGGTCGAGGACGGCGTCCTCCTGAATATGACCAGGGAGCCACTTATTGAATCAGCAAAAGAGACACTCAA
>JBDLJP010000059.1:0-9891 GCA_039714295.1 Candidatus Fermentibacterota bacterium | reverse complement strand
ATCTTGTTGATCTCTGTTTCAGTGGAAAGCGAACACACACCGAGATCAAACGCATGATCAAAGGTGCTGGCGGGATAGTGGCTTACCTGGGAACCAATGACATGATGCAGGTAGAAGAGGAAGTTAAGAAGGGTAACAGCGACTATGAACTGGTTTACAGGGCCATGGCATACCAGATATCCAAGGAGATTGGTGCACTTTCCGCAGTGCTGAGTGGAGATGTCGACGCAATAGTGATTACAGGCGGTATCGCTTATGATAGGAGCTTCATCAGCTGGATTACCGAGCGCGTCAAATTCATTGCTGATGTGCTTGTATATCCAGGTGAGAAGGAGATGGAGGCCCTGGCTTTAGGGGCACTTCGTGTTCTTCTGAAACAGGAAACACCGAAGATCTATAATCCCAAAGGACAGGTTTCTTGATGAGTAGAAGCAGTTTCGAGAAGCGAAAATCGGTCTGGGAGGATTCGATCCTCAATCCCGGACTCAATAGGTTCCCCGAGAGGAAGGAAGTTTTCACGACAGGCTCCGGAGATCCAGTAGAAAGGGTGTATTTTCCTGATAATCCAGAGGATGAGTATCTTGGCAAACTTGGATTCCCGGGGGAGTATCCCTATACAAGGGGTGTTCAGCCAACGATGTACCGCGGCCGTTTCTGGACTATGCGCCAATACGCAGGTTTCGGCAGTGCCGAAGAATCTAACAAACGGTACCGCTACCTGCTCGGACAGGGCCAGACGGGTCTTTCAGTAGCCTTCGACCTCCCCACGCAGATAGGATACGATTCCGACCACCCGCTATGCGCCGGAGAGGTAGGGAAAGTGGGTGTTGCAATAGACAGCCTGGCTGATATGGAGCTGCTTTTCAGAGACATCCCTCTGGACAGCGTTTCCACATCCATGACCATCAATGCACCTGCAGCTGTTCTGCTGGCAATGTACATAGCCGTCGCTGAAAAGCAGTCAATTCCTCCCGATAAACTCAGAGGTACGATTCAGAACGATATCCTCAAGGAGTATATGGCAAGGGGAACTTACATTTTCCCACCCGCTCATTCCATGAGGCTGATCACAGATATTTTCAGTTTCTGCAACCGGAGTGTTCCAATGTGGAATACGATAAGCATATCAGGCTACCATATCAGGGAGGCCGGGTGCACTGCCTCCCAGGAAGTCGCCTTTACCATTGCGGACGGCATCGCGTATGTTGACGCGGCGATAGAGGCGGGACTGGCGGTGGATGACTTCGCTCCAAGGCTCAGTTTCTTTTTCAACGCTCACAATGACCTTCTGGAGGAGATAGCAAAATTCAGGGCTGCTCGAAGGCTCTGGGCCGGGATTATGAAGGATAGATTCGGAGCCCGCAAAGCTAAGAGCCTGATGCTCCGGTTCCATACCCAGACCGGCGGTTCCACACTCACTGCCCAGCAGCCGGACAACAATATCGTAAGAGTTGCTGTTCAAACACTGGCTGCTGTACTTGGCGGAACCCAGAGTCTTCATACCAACAGCAGGGACGAAGCCCTGGCACTGCCATCAGAACACGCTGTGCGAATCGCTCTGCGAACTCAGCAGATAATCGCTAATGAATCAGGAGTTGCCAATACGGTAGATCCCCTTGCAGGCAGCTACGCAGTGGAGAAGATGACGGACAGGATTGAAAGCGAGGCAATTGATTATATAAGTAAAATTGATTCCTTGGGCGGAATGGTTCAGGCAGTGGAAGAGGGATACCCCCAGCGTCAGATCCAGGACGCGGCATATACCTACCAGCAGGAGATTGAGCACTCCGAGCGGATAGTTGTAGGGGTAAATAGTTTCACTGTTGAAGAGCAACCACCGGAAGGACTCCTGCGGGTTGATCCCTCAGTCGAGAAAGCCCAGTTCGTTAAACTGAAAGACATCAGGGAAAGTCGCGACAGCCGCGCGGTATCTGATTGTCTGAACTCGCTTAAACTTGCCGCGAATTCATCCGAGAATCTTATGCCTTCCATTCTGGAAGCCGTGCGATCCTATGCAACCCTTGGTGAAATATGCGGCGTGCTCCGCGAGACATTTGGTGAATATAGACCGAACACCGTCCTCTGATGCAGCTTCTCTACAGATAGTTGTAACGCGGACATATATGAAAGGTGGAAATAATGAAGTTTATTAATCCATCGGCAGCAGCTATTATTGTATTGACTATCATATCATTTTTCACAGGATGCGGCGGCTCAAGTATCGACAGCTCAACATGGCTCATTGTTGTCGGGGAAGATACTATTTCTGTTGGTGATGTCGGTGAAACCTGGAATCAGCTTGAAGAGAGTCAGAGAGAACTGTTCAATTCCAAGGATAACACAATTGGTGAGTTCATTGTCACCTACGGACGGAAAGCACTTCTCCAGCTGGAACTTGCCGACGCGGGATACATGGACGATCACCTCCTGATTCTATCCAGCAGGGCTTGGCTCAACACTCAGCTGAGCGAAGCCGCAAGGAAGCTGCTTTATGATAGAGAACTTGAAACCATTACCGATGACGAAATAGATTTCTTCTTGAGTTATCTTGGCAGACATGTCCTTTACACGATTAATCCCGGAACCGATTCTGAGGAGACAATGGGCCCCGTCCATATCCCCCTCCTTCCGGCGGATCTGATCACATTCCTGGACTCCCTTTCTTTCGGGGAGATCGGAACAATGGAGAGCGGACTTGAGATAAGGCTGGATTCCATTGTAACAGCTGATTCTTCGCTGATAATCCAGGCACTTGCGGATACAGCCATGGTCCGATCAAATGCGGCATCTGCGATCGCAACAAGAAGGTACCAGGAGATGGAGGATAGTCTCAAGCAGTCCTTTGATACCGATCACAATCTGAGTGTTGATTCAACAGTTATTGAAGAGCTAAGACTTTACTACGGAGAAGAGGCAGAGTTCCCTGCAGCGGATGCGGTTGTATTCTCCTCAGATCTCGGCAGCGTAACAGCTGAAGAGATTAGGAGCGAGATCTCGTTCTATCAGAACCGTCAGATGATCAACCCTGCCGATGCTGCCTGGATGAACGGATTCATCGATCTTCTGCTTTTCAACTTCTACAGCCTGGATCTTCTCGAGAGTGAAGATCCCGAATTCGTTAACACCCTCCGTATAGAATCAGATAAATACCTTATGGATATCGCATCCGAAGAATTCTACACTGACAGAATTCAATCCACAGTTACAGTCACTGCTGAATACATGGAGGACCTGTTTGAAAACATGGAGGAACCCTTCACTGTTTCGGAGAAAAGAGTCCTCCAGGCAATCAGTATGCATCAGGATTCAGCCAGTAGATATCGTGATCTGCCCCAGGCGGAACAGACAGAATTCCGTCTCAGAATGCCCGGATTTGCAAATCTGGCTGCCGATCCGGCTTTTCCGCAGATAACAAGACCTTTGACTGTCAGTCAGGTTCCCGGATTTCATGGTGAAGAAGTCTTTCTTCTGGATCCTGCGGATACCATCACCTGGATGGGCCCCCTCGATCTGTACGATGGAGACTTGAAGTGCATGTTCAGACTGATCGATGTAATCCCGGAGAGGAATTCAACATTTGAAGAGGTCGAGGATCAACTGTACATCATGGCGCGAAACAGGCTGGAGGAACAGGCCACGGTGGATGTGATTCGCGAGCTTGAGGAAAAATACGATCTGCTCATCAATGAGGAAATCCTTGAACAGCTGCCTGAGGATCCCGGCAGCTGGATTGGGCTTTAATCTCTCTTAACGAAAATGGGGACATGTGCTTCGCGCATGTCCCCCAACTCAATCTTTCAATGCAGGTGACCAGAAGTGACGCCCGGCCCCGCTTAATTGAGAACTACCACCGAAGCGGATGCTGCAGCACCGCCTGAAGATGTAACCCGCGCAATGTAATAGCCCGAGTTCAACGATCCTACCTGCAGAGTACACGCTGAATCCTCAAGGATTCCAGTGGCAACAAGTCTGCCTGAAGTGTCGTAGAGCTCCAGTGTGCCATGCTCGGCAGGATAGGAAACAGAAAGTACACCGCAGCAGGGATTCTCCATAAATGTGATCCCCGGAAGAAGTGCGTCACCGCCGGAGCCTTCGATTCCAAGCATGTGCATTGCGGGTATAAGAGTAGGATCACCCAGCACTACCATTCCGAGATGCCATGACAATTCACTTGGCGAAAGACCGCCCTGGGCTATGTAATCCCACCAGTCACGGTAGGCTTCGCCCAAAGTCGATCCGGTACCCAGAGGCGAATAGAATGGCGTGAAGTGCAGCATTGCCCCGCTTTTTGTACTTCCCACAGATGCAAGGCTGCTCTCCGTGCAGTAAGCGTACACCGCTCCCATACTGTGTATGTTCGTGAAACGGGCGTTCGAGCAGGCGAACAGGTTGTAGAAATGAGCCTGCGGCAGAGCTGGAACCAGCTCATGCCAATCCGTATTCGGACCCGGGCTCCAGGCATGGTAGGCCGAACTCGAGTGAACGAAGGGGCTTATCCAGACGTAATTGTCCGGCAGTCTGTTTTCGAGATAATCGGTGCCGTTGGTTGCAGCTGCATTACTTACAAGCTCAGTATTGGGATAGAGATATTGCATCGAGGCCTGGTATTGATACGCCCATGGAATCCAGTCGTCATCTACATAACAAAGTGCGTTAAGGGGCTCCGGGTCACCGTTCAGTCTCCATTCATGAACCCTCTCCAGGTAATCGTTCAGGATTTCGATGGGGTTACCCAATGCCGTCAGGTTGTCGACTTTGATCCGACCCACGTATATCTCCGGGTCAAGAGTTCCGGAAAAAGTATCGTAGATGCCGTCTGAACCGGGGATAAGCTGGAAAGGGTATCCGATCCAGTTATCCTCCCAGGTACCGTCAATGTCCATGTAAAAGTAATCACTCGGAAAAGTCTGCGAGCTCTTTGCAACAGAATCGCTATAAGCGCTCCAGGGGGCAGGGAGATTCCCAACGAGTACCGCACCCTCAAGGCCATCGTTGTATTTGTCTGTAAGGTATGCCTTCATCTCTATAGGTGTGCTGTATGTAACCTCGATAACTTCTGTTGAAAGTCCCTGTGAGGCTATATCCGCTGTCCACTGGTCAAGCAGCCCGGCCTCCAGGCTGTCGGTTAGCCCCTCTTCAAAGATCAGCACAAAATCAGCCCCGTCTGTCCCCGCAATAGAGGTGACTGTGAGGGGCACATATTCAGGCTGACTCTGAATCCACTCCTCGTAAGTTCCCTCCAAAAAAGAAGGATCGGGATTGATCGTCATGGGCGTTTCATCATAAACGCTCCCGGACAGAACAAGAAATATCAGCGGCAGGTTAAGCATAGGAGCACTCCTGTCTATCGCTATGTTTCGAAAATATGCAAATTATCGTCATTTCAATTTCATTCTTAGAGCCTGAGGTACTGGTAGAGGTCGAGGTGGCGTACGGCAAAGTTCAGCGCAGGGTAGAGGATACTTGAGATAACCCCCAGATAGAGCAGTCCGAACACAATGAAAAGGCCGAATCTCTCAAGTTTTCTGTAATTGTAGAGAGCCTGCCCCTTCAAAAATCTTGCTACGATCCTGCTTCCGTCAAGCGGAGGGATAGGCAGGAGGTTGAAGACCATCAGCACTACGTTCATAAGAGCGGCCATCGCCAGGCTGTGCACCAGGATTGACGGCAGGATGCCGCCTGCCAGGTGCAAAAACAGTGTAAGGACAACAGCTATTGCCAGGTTTGTAACAGGTCCTGCAATCGCGACCCACATCATGCCTGTTTTCGGGTTTCTGAAGAACCCGGGATTTACCGGCACGGGCTTTGCCCAGGCCAGCATGATAGGGCTGTTGCTGATAAGAAACAGAGCGGGAAGAAGAATCGTTCCAACCGGATCTATATGGGGAAGAGGATTGAATGTCAGTCTTCCCATTTTGTCCGCTGTAGGGTCTCCAAGCTTAAGGGCTACATACCCGTGAGCGATCTCATGGCAGACAACGCTGAAAAACACAAAGATGATTACGAACGGAGTTTCTGCGCCCATTACTTTCTCCTGCCGGCAAGCAGAAGCCAGATCATCTGGCCGAGGGACGCAAGCGCTGCGGCTACATAGGTCATGGATGCGGCGCCCAGAACCTTCTTAACACCTTTCAGTTCGGGAGCTGTCATGCTGCCGCTTTTCTCCAGGTATACCACCGCGCGCCTGCTGGCATCGAATTCCACAGGAAGCGTAACCAGCTGAAAAAGCAGCGCGGCGCCGTAAAGCGCAGCACCAAGATAGTAGAGTGCGGTTATGTGAAAGAACAATCCCCCGATTATCAGTGGAAACAGCATCTGAGAGCCCAGGTTGGCAACTGGTACAAGCTTCTGACGAAGTTTGAAGGGACTGTAGCCCATCGCGTCCTGAACAGCATGACCGGCTTCATGAGCCGCTACACCCACGGATGCTATGGAAGTTCCGCTGTAAACATTCTGCGAGAGTCTCAGCATGTTACTCCGTGGATCGTAATGATCTGTAAGGTTCCCGGTTATCTCCTGTATTCCTATATTGGCCAGCCCGTAACTATCCAGTATTTCCCTTGCGGTAGCGGCACCGGAAAGACCTCTTCCCGTACTCACCTGGCTGAATTGTCTGTAAGTACTGGCAACCTTGGATCTGGCTATTAAACCAATAATCATAGCTGCGATGATAACAAGGAAGCCTGCGTTCATATCCATAAATCCAAGGTACATTTTTCATCCTCTTCCAAGCTGAAGCTGCAGAATCAGCTTAACAAATCTTCGTACAAATATAAGCAATATTAATACCTGAACAGATGATGCATATAGAACGCACGGCGCAGGTGATCATTGATCTCCGCGGCATTCTGGCGCAGGCAGGAGATCGGTAAAGCTGATCGTCTTCCGTCTTCTGAGAAGTTTTTTCAAGTGCCGGATGACCGCCCCTTTTCTGACACTGTCCTCGAAATCGCAGGGATGGACGGCGAATCTTACGGTCCGTGAACCCCTGAGGAACACTCCGGAAATCATCACCCAGAATGCAGCCAGAGATCTCTTCACAGCTCCGCCACCCGCGTAATTCACAGCGGGTATTCTGAGGAGAGTCCGTCCTGTCTGCGGAGCCCAGATACGCCACCTGTTCTCTGCGAAAATGAATCCGGTTTTTGCCAATGCTGCCGTCGTTCCTCTGCTGTACAGCCATGCCGGAGCTGCGAAACCGCTGACTTCAATATCAAGAGTCCGTTTCAAAACGGCGCATCCATCTCGCAGAAGTTCTTCAGCCTCTTTCTCGTTCAGACCCAGAAATTCCCCTTCATCCCTTGTGAAAAGCATTGACCTGATCCTGTCTGAGATTCCCATCGGGGAGCTGCCAGCTACATGCACAAAGCCGTGAAGTACGATCTCCACACCGTTTTCGTCCAGCTCCTGAAGCCATCGGCAGAATTCAGGAAATCCGTCCAGAAGCCACTTTCCATGGTAGTCCGGAACCACCAGCATACTGTATCTTACAACACCGAGTTCCAGAAGGACTGCGTGTATCTTCCTCAGGGTCTCTTCATGAGCCGGGGAAACATCGTGCACAGTCAGCTGCAGCCGCTTCACAGCTACTTCCACCACCTGTCCGGTGAAACCAGGCTTTCAATATCCTTCTGATCGAAGGCTGCCTTTATCTTTTCGTAGAATTCCTCCATTTTTCTGAAAACATCCGTCCAGCTGTGTCGCGAAACAGCGTACTGTCTGAGGGATTCAGACGTCTTCGATCCGGATATCCTCACCGCTTGTAATACTGAGGAGGCAAGGCTTTCAGGATCATCAACCTCAAAAGGAGGAAGAAGACCCAGTGACGCTGCCATTTCACCTGACGCATCGGCATCGGGAAAGACGGGAACGGTACCGGACGCGATAGCCTCAAGCCCCGCAAGTCCGAATGTCTCGTACCGGCCGAGTGAGAGGAAAACATCAGCGGATGCCAGAGCCTGCGCAACATCGTCTCTACTGCTCAAATAAGGGAGACGATAAATTTCCGGGTACTTTTCAATAAAAGTGTTAAGGCTGCTTTCGTGGGGACCGCGTCCTCCTATTACCAGTTTGATCCTGCCAGGATCTCTGAAAACCGGATAAGCTTTCATCAGGAGATCAAGCCCCTTCTCCCAGTGAAGTCTGGCCATATACAGAACGAGTACGCTCCTGTCGGATGCTCCAGCTTCCCTTCTGAATCTGCCCGAAAAGGCAGCAGGTGAAAATCTGTCCGTATCAACGCCCAGAGGGGTATGAAAAAGCCTTCTTACGCCTGCTTTGAAGAGCTTCTCGAGCATACATTCCGAAGCGGCGAAAACCCCCGTCATACGGCTGTAGCTCCTGCCTGCATGTTCTCTGGCGATCCGCTGAATTCTCTCAGCAATTCTCTTGGGGAATATCTTTCTTGCATAGGGTCCCGCGTAACAGTCGGGATAATCCGAATGGTAGAATCCAACCGTTGGAACCGGGGAAGCACCCATCGCCCTGGCTATCAGAGCCGGGAGAAGATAAGGGCTTCCTATTTCTATAATATCAGGTCTGAAATCGAGAAGGGCGGAATTCAACCCCCCGCTGTCTACTATCATGCGGTAACCGGATTTAAACAGAGGTACTGATTTCAGTGTATAAACACTCGCGCTGCCTCTCCGGGTCAGACTGTCATCCCTTCCGGGAATAACCAGAGCAGCAGTGTGACTGGATTGTCCGGAGAAGTAATCAAGCTTTCTGTCATGGTAAACCCGTATTCCTCCTCCAACTGGAGAATACAGACTGTTTACATCACAGATCTTCATTGATCTCTAATGTATGCCGTCACCCGGACAGGCGTCGCTTCCCGGCTGAAGAAGGAACGCGCCGCCCTTTCCATCATCGGATGCAAGAACCATTCCATTGCTCATTACACCCATTATCTTAACAGGCTGAAGGTTAACAAGAACGACTATCTTCCTGCCGATAAGCTCTTCCTTTGAATAGAAAGGTTTCATCCCCGCAACCAGCTGACGTGTATGGTCTCCCAAATCAACCATGAGCTTGAACAGTTTGTCGGCACCTTCTATATCATCAACTTCTTTAACAATACCTGCTCTCATATCGATTTTCATGAAATCATCGTAGGATACCGTTTTCTTAATAACGGGTTTTTCTGCTTCTGGTCTTTCGTCATCCTTCTGCATAATTTTCTCAAAACCTTTCTTTAACTTCTCAAGCAGTATTTCAGGCTCAGCCAGCTTCAATCCTGCGGGAATGTTCTCGCCGCCGGCATTCCTCCAGAGCAGCGAATCGCTTCCAAGCATTTTGCCTGTTCTCTCGCATGTGAACGGGATGAACGGTGCGAACAGTATCCGGAGAGTGTCTACGAGCTGGAGACTGTAATAAATGGTTGTTGCGCATTTTTCCCTGTCTGTCTTTGCGGTTTTCCACGGCTGGGATTGATCGAAATACCTGTTTCCCTCTCTTGCCAGATCCATTACCCTGAGGCATGCAGCTTTGAGTTTGAAGTTCCGAAGCAGCTCTTCCATCTCATCACGTGCAGCGACAGCGGACGCCATAAGCGCCGTCTCCTCCGATCCAGCTGCTCCCGGCTCCGGTACCTTTCCTTCGAATGTTTTATGAGTGAATTTCATTATTCTGTTCACAAAATTTCCGAAAACATCGGCAAGCTCATTATTCCTCTGACGAAACTCATCCCATGTGAAGTCGGTGTCACGATTCTCAGGAGCGTTTATGGCAAGAGCGTATCGCATGGGATCAGGCGGAAAGTGAGCCAGATAATCCTTCAGCCATATCGCCGTTCCCCTGCTTGTGGAAAACTTTTCCCCTCTGCTGTTGAGGTACTCGTTTGCAGGGATGTTCCATGGAAGGATGTAACCGCCGAGACCGTGAAATACTGAG
>JBDLJP010000058.1:0-9902 GCA_039714295.1 Candidatus Fermentibacterota bacterium | reverse complement strand
CTGTTCCGGAGATTGCTGCTCCATCCGCATTTAGCATTTCTTGCGCTGAGGGAACATCGGCGACGGCGGGGGCTGAGTAGAAATTAGTATGAGCCACTTCAAGTACCTGTATGAAACCCGGCATCGATTGATCAAACTCGGGCTTCCCGCCCTGGTCAGCCGTGCTACTCTGGCCATTTGGGGTGTACTCACCATTTTCATAATCCGATCTCTTCCTCCTGAGGCTTACGCTATATATGCCGTCGCTAAAAGCCTGGAAATGTTCGGAGTCCTCCTGGGTGGAGGGTTTATCCAGCAGGCGATACTGAAACTCGCTTCGGAGGGGGATGGACTCAGGGAGAAACAGCTTGCCAATTCCGGTATACTTATGGCCCTCTGTTTCTCAGTGATTTCAGCTGTTCTGCTTCTCGGAGGGGGTCGGATCATCGGCTCTTTCTACGAACCCCTTGATCTGACGGGCATTCCTCTGCTGCTTGCCGCTGTGGTGGTCACCGGAACGCTTAATGGATTACCGAGACTCCTACTGCTCACCAGACACCGCACCCGCGATGTTATGATCTCTGATATCGTTCAATTTATCACGAAAAGCGTGATTATAGGCATTCTGCTGCTCACAGGTACACTAAAGACAGCTCATCAGATATTCACAGCTATGATAATCGCGAACATAGTTTCTTTCTTCGTGTGCGCCTGGATCGCAAGACATCTCTTTTCCCCTTCTGCTGGCGTCGGAGTCGGTCGGATCCCAACCGTCATGCGTTTTTCGGTTATCTTCCTCGGAGCATCGATGGCTAATTTCATCTATACAAGAACCGATATCCTTATGCTTGGTAAGATCGCTCCGGATGATGTTGCCGCTTACGGTGCCTCCCGATCCCTTTCCGGTCTGACCCTGATGGTCATCAGTGCAGCCAACATGATTCTTCTCCCTTTCATTTCCAGAATATGGAGCCAGGGCAGGAAAGAAGAGATACTCCCCAGGGTATGGAGCACCATCCTGCTTGCTGAGATACTGATTCTGCCGTTTGTATTTCTATACGTGTTCTTTCCCCGTCAGGTGCTTGATTTTGTTTACAGCGGAAAGTACTCGGAGAACTGGAGCATTCTCCTGATTCTGGGCGCTCTTGCGATTGCGAGACCCCTGGGCAGTTTCTTCGCCACCACTGCATCCGCTATCGGTAAACCCCAGTACGCTCTGTACAGCGTTATCGTATCGGCTGTTGTTAATGTAGGACTGAATATCTATCTCATCCCTGTGTACGGAGGCTTCGGCGCGGCGCTTGCAACAAGTGCGGCGGTGATACTGGGTGCTGCCTGGGTGGTACTGGCTACAACCCGACACATTCGCAGCAGCGGATAATAATTCTTTGTCCTAGAGTCAGATTTTTGGACTCGTCTTTGGGGTCGTCTTTGGGGTCGTATCTTGAATTTTGGTACAGTCATCATTATACTTCCATATGGCAAGATCACTACGAATAGAATATCCCGGTGCTTTGTATCATGTGACTGCTCGTGGTACTGGCAGGTTGAACATATTCCTTACCGACTCCGATAGAACCAAATTCCTGGATCGATTACTTATGACTGTGAGTCGCTATAACTGGCTATGTCATGCCTATTGCCTGATGTCGAACCATTACCATTTGCTAATTGAGACTTCTGATGGGAATTTGTCTGCTGGAATGAAACTGCTGAACAGTGTATATGCTCAATACTTCAATCATTCACATGATCGTACAGGACATTTATTCCAGGGACGATTTAAAGCAATCGTGGTAGAGAAGGAGAGCTACCTTCTGGAGCTGTGCAGATATATCGTGCTAAATCCTGTTCGCTCTGGTATTGTCAAATCTCCGGGCGACTATACCTGGAGCAGTTACAGACAGACTGCTGGTCTCCATCAGCGAGAAGACAATCTTCTTAGTACTGAGTGGATTCTTTCTCAGTTCGGGTTTGATAAGTTTACAGCTGAGCGGGACTATATCTCGTTTGTGAGTGATTATAGAGATGGTGTATCCCCTTTTGAAAATACCAGTAATCAGATTATTCTAGGCGGAGAGAAGTTCGTAGAATCTCTTGCAGAAAACGATCAATACCGGGATCTTCCTGAAATTCCCCGAAACCATAGGTTCCTGAATCGTCCATCACTTGAGACTGTTTTTGTCACTGCTTCAGATAGAGTCACTCGCAATGAAGCAATCTATATCGCTCATACAAAACATGGGTATACCCAGCAGGAGATTGCAAAGCACTCTGGAATGCACTACAGTTCCATTAGTAAGATCATAAAGAATCTTACGAATAATCAATAGATAGAAAACACCAAAATTCAAGATACGACCCCAATAATGCTTCCAGTCCTTAAGGGGTCAGCCGATGAGTTCCTGTACTTTCTTAATGAGATGCCGGGGCGCGATCGGCTTCTCAACAAATTCGTTAACCGGCAGGAAATCTTCGTCCTTCTCCGGATCAAAGAGCATTTTCTGCTCGGATGATACGGCTGAAATCATCAGGATCGGAATATTCCTGAAATCCTTGAATCGGCTGCCGTCTTCTGGGCTTCTGATTTCCCAGGCGGCGTTGAAACCCTCTGTGATAGTGGTCATCATTACATCAAGAATCACGAGATCCGGCTTGAATTCAAGCAATTTTTCAAGTCCTTCCTCACTTTCACCCGCTGATTCCACCTCATAACCAACCGATTCGAGTGCGATTTTCATCGCCTCTACAACATCAATGTCGTCGTCTATTATCAGTACTTTCTTGCTCAATATGCTTCCTCCTTAACAAAACTCCGTATCGTGTCGTGGACGTGGTCAACATATTCATTAAAATTCTTTCTCAGGGTACTCGTGAGTTCATCTCCCTGCTCGATACTCTCAGGCTGGATTCCGATGATCCTGATGGGAGGGAGTGTGGCGATAATACCGCCAAGGGCGATTGTTTCCGCCAGAGTAAGGTCGTGAAGGGAATAGTTCGGGAAGCGGACTCCGTCCTCGATCTCTGAAATCCCGAATGTTCTGTATTCACCGGCAGAAACATCCATTTGCGCAGAATCTACGATAATAACCCTGTCTGATTCCAGAATGTCGTTTAAGAGATCAACCCCCATGGTTGCACCATCCATCAGCCTAACGTCTTCGGGCATAGGACGGTCCCGGAGGGAGTTGACGACATGAACGCCCACTCCCTCATCCTTCAGTAAAATATTCCCCAGACCCACCACAAGAAGTCCCACTTACTTGAATCTTACATTCAGCTGATGTGTGGAACAGGAAATGCACGGGTCATATGCACGAACAAGCATTTGAAGCAGAAGTGATATCTCCTCCTCGGATTTATCAAGAATTGTCGGTGCGAGCTTCCTGAAATCCTGGTCTATATTCTCAAGATTCTGGGTAGTTGGAATTACGCAATCGGCAAGTTCAATTCTTCCTTTGCTGTCGTAAGTGTAATGATGAAAGAGGATTCCCCTGGGAACCTCAACAGCTCCGGATCCTGTTCCCGCCCTTGGCTGGTAGCTGTAGTCCTCTTCCTTAATTCCGCGTTTGATGATCTTATCTATAAGTTCAACGGTATCGTGCATGATATGGATGGTCTCGATGAGCTGCGCAAGGGTTATCATGTATGGATTGTGGACAGGAGCTATCATTCCAAGTTTCTGTGCCACCGCCTTGGCTTCGGGACGGAGCAGATCAGAGTTGTTGTTGAATCTGGCCAATGCACCAACCATGTAAGAGTCGCGCATATGCTTGCAATGCTTGGCAGTAGAATCAGGAATAATGAACTCGTTAGTTACTTTCCTGTATTCGGCCGGGTAGTAGGTGATGTCCTCTGATGATTTAATAACACCATCATAGAATGGATATTCGCTACTCCCGTTTACCGGTCCTAGTGAGATGTATTCGGTTTCTCTTGTGAAGTCAGGAATTTTACCTGCAACAGATGCTATCAGGTCAACCGTGTCTTCAACTTCCGGGATCATCTCAATGATCTGTTTCTGCACATCCCTGAGAGCGGAGACCGATGGAAGAACGGTGAAACCCTTGATGTCCATCGTTATCGGATGGACATGTCTGCCGACAATTACGTCCGAAACATCGTTTCCCAGCTTCTTCAGCTTCAGAGCTCTGACAACAATATCTCTGTGCGAGGAGGCAAGCGGCAGCACTGATTTTACACCAAACAGATCGGGTGCGACAAGGAAGAAGATGTGAAGGAAGTGGGAGGAGAGGTTTTCACCGGCAAGCACGACTTTTCTGAGGTCGATAACCTGCTCACTCGGTTCAACACCAAGTGCCGCCTCGGATGCGCGTATTGAAGCAAGTGCATGGCCGCAGGCACAGATACCGCAGATCCGTGATACGATCTCGCGAACCTCATAATGGGCCCGACCCCTGAGCATCCCTTCAAAAAACCTGGGAGCCTCGACTATGTTGAGAGCAACATTCTCGACCTTTCCATCCTTCACATTCAGCAATACATCCCCATGCCCCTCAACCCGCGTTACGTGATGGACGTGAATATCAATATTTTTTTTCATTGTATATCCTCCGGTCTGAAGGAGTTGAAGATGGTCATATAGCTTCTTATGTCCTCAACTGTCAGACCATGTTCAGCCAGAACATCCATTGCAGCATTCTCGTTCGGATCGTCCACCAGACCTCGACAGCCTGTGCAGGGATGACCGAACGTGGGATCAATGGCACCGCAGCCGCCTCTTGTTATCGGTCCCATGCAGGGTTTTCCGAGGGTAAGAAGGCACTCGTTTTCCTTCAGTCTGCACTCAACACAGACAGGGTCATTATGTCTCAGAGTCATTTTACCCTGAAGAATGAGCTGGACATTCTTGAGGAAATCATTTCGATCTATCGGACATCCGTATATGTAACCATCGACCTTGATAACCTGGTCGATGGGTCTTACAGGAAATGTCGCGAACCAGTCTTTTTTATCACCGTAGACATCCGCTCTTACATCTTCCAGAGGACGCGTGTTCTTGATAGCGTTCACACCTCCGGTACATGCACATGCGCCCAGGGCGATAACGACCTTTGAATTTTCTCTGATCTCTTCAAGTCTGGGAATATCCTGTTCTCGAGTTATTGAACCCTCTACGAATGATACATCGATATCCCATTCCGCTTCAGTTATGGCTTCCCTGAACTGAACAATATCAACATGCCCGAGCAGTACAAGGAATTCCTCCACGAAATTGATTGCCTCAAGCTGACAACCCTCACAGGATGCAAAATCGAAGAAAGCGATACGCGGCTTGCTCATAATGCCTCCTCAAGGTTTCTGACCTGGTTATAGGAAAACACCGGACCATCCTGGCATGTGTAAACACCGTTAATCTGGCAATGACCACATTTTCCAAGACCGCACTTCATATGTCTTTCCAAGGAGACCAGAATCTGCTTATCCGGAATCCCTCTGCCCATACACTCAAGAATGACATACCGGTACATGACGGGCGGTCCGCAAACCAGGGCGTAAGTCCTGCTCGGATCAACTGCCAAACCTTTAAAGAGTGTAGTTATTACACCGGAATGTCCACTCCAGCTGGAGTCCGGATGATCAACTGTTTCAAGCAGGTTGATCTCGGAAGAACCTGACCATCTGGAAAGCTCATCCTTGAAAAGTCTGTCGGATGGTGTTCTTGCTCCGTGAAGAATGGTGAATTTACCATACTCAGAACGGTTTGCCAGAATGTATCTTATCACTGAACGAAGCGGAGCCAGCCCGATTCCTCCCGCGATGATCAACACATCTTTCCCTTTCATCTCTTCTACCGGAAAACCATTCCCGAAAGAACCGCGGATACCGACTTTATCACCTTCCTTCATGTTGTGTATGGCGGTTGTTACATCACCCACACGTCTTATTGTAAGATGAAAATTGTTGTCCGTCGGTGATGAACAGATCGATATGGGAGCTTCACCGATACCTGGAACGAGGAGCTGTACAAACTGACCGGGGGCGTGATTCAACTGCTTGCCGTCCGGAAGTTCGACCTCAAAAATCTTCTCGGTCGGAGTAAGGTTTATTACCGATTTAATCGTAGAGATCAAAGGTACATAGGAATTCTCTGTGATAGCAGGCATTATTCCACCTCCTCTGAGGATAGTGCATTTGCTATCTCAACAAGGTTAATGTCCGAAGGACAGGTTTCCCAGCATCTGCCGCAGCCAGTACAGAAGATCTCTGAGAATACATCCAGATGATATTTGAATTTTCTGTGAAATCTGTGTCTTATTCTGGCGGCAGCATTGTCTCTGAAGTTATCTCCGTGTCCGACAAGGGTGAAGTCCGCAAGCTGACAACCATCCCAGTGTCTGGTTCTTGTGCCTTCTTCCATGGACAAAGCCATGTCATCGGTAACATTGAAACAGTAACATGTTGGACAGACGAGAATACACTGACCGCAGGAAAGGCATTTTTCTCCCATTTCCGCCCAGATCGGATGATCCCACTTTCCCTCAAGAGCCAGTGGAAGCAGTTTCGCCTGGATATCAATTCTGGCAGTAAACATCTCACGCTGTGAATTGAGAGTATTTTCACGAAGAGTAAGGTATATGTCAGTTGCCGGATGATGTTCGATCGAATCGATGATCTTCATGCCCTCTTCGGTTGCAACATCAACAAGGATCATGTTTCCGAGGTCGGTCATGAAAATATCGAAACCATCTTCAACTTTAAGGTCCATCACGGAATCCTCGTAGCTGTATTCATCGGGGATGCCGTCAATACCGATGATAACGGTATTTTCCCGCCTTGCGATATAGTTTTTATCCTTATTCCTGTTCATCATGACATCATCAAGCAGTTTGATCGCTCTGATATCACCAGGACGAACACCAACGATCACCTGACTGTCAGTACAAACATCCTCTTTAAACTCGGGATCTTCCTTCAGCGTGAAGTTCACAAGAGGTTCATGCGGCGGCATGAGATACTTTTTGGGAGGAAGTATCGTTCTAACGTATTGAAACTCCACGATCGAGGGATCTGTTACTTTGTCAAAAACAAAATGCTTCCCCTTTGGAACGGGTGCATAAACGCTTGGATACGCGCTTATCAGGTATGAAATAAGTTCTTTCAACCTCGATTTCTGAAATATGAATTGCTTCATATCAACCTGCCTTAGTTAGGATTTCTTCAGCCTGTAATAACGCTCTTTCATTACTCATCATTTGAACCAGAATATCACATGGATTGAACAATTTGCAGACGCTCTTCAGACATCTTTTCAATCATGCCCAATTCTACGACAAATAAAGCTCAAAGTCACCTGTTTGCAATCGGAATCTGCATCCGATCTCAAACCTCTTCCAGCACACCGGTAAACATCTGTAAACTCACTGAATGCAAACGATTTGCTCACTTACCAATTCTAGGGTGTGAGTCTTTTTACATCGCGGGGGAACATCGTAGTAAGCCTGATGTTATCCACTCCAAGAATTCTTGCGGTTATCCGCTCGAGTCCGATAGCAAGTCCGCCGTGCGGTGGAAGGCCGTACTTGTGTGCCTGCAGATAGCTTTCGAATGCGTCAGGATCAAGCCCGAAGGCTTCCATTTTTTCGACCTGAACATTGTAGTCATGTATCCGCTGTCCGCCGGTTGTAACTTCAAGGCCCCGAAGCAGCAGATCAAAGCCGAGGGTTGTTCCGGGGTTTTCGGGATCATCCATAGTGTAGAAAGGTCTTTTCTCCGTCGGAAAATGGGTCACAAAAAGGAACTCTGAATTCCATTTCTCAAGTGAATATGCACAGAGCAGTTTCTCTTCTTCGGGATCAAGGTCCGGTTCCCCTGTATTATCCCTGCCGCTGATCTCAGAGGTGATGCGGTGCGCTTCCTCAAGGGTTACCGATGGAATGGTTTCTCCTATAACGGGGAGATCCGCTCCCAGCATCTCAAGTTCAGCGGAGCATTCATTCTTCAACGCTTCCATGCAGTCTCTCAGAACGGCTATTTCAACTGACATGATCTCTTCGTAACCGGAAATGAAGCCCATCTCAAAATCAAGAGATGTGTACTCGTTTATGTGTCTGGATGTCTGGTGAGGCTCCGCCCTGAATACGGGTCCGACTTCAAATACGCGTTCGAATATCCCCACTCCCATCTGCTTGTAGAACTGGGGTGACTGAGCGAGGAAAGCTTCACGGTCGAAGTACTTTATCTTGAAGATGTTCGCGCCTCCCTCAGCGCCTGCCGAACATATTTTCGGGGTTCTAATCTCGGTGAACCCCATACCGGTCAGACTGCTGCGGAATGCCGATGCGAATGTTTCGGCAACTTTCAGTCTTGCCCGTTCCACCGGGTGCCTGAGGCTGAGCGGTCTCAGGTCGAGATTTGTATCTATATGAAGATCCAGTACTTTCTTTGCCATATCAACGGGGGGCAGTTCCGCGGGTAGAGAGATGAATTCTATGGAATCCAGATGCAGCTCGACAGTACCAGGGTGAATCGAAGTATCCTTAATTTTCGCTTTCTTCAATGTTCCAGTAACCTCTACCGACTGCTCAACTTCCAGTTTGTCTAGAATACTCTGGTTACCTTCGTTTCCCATTACGCACTGCAGAAGACCGTCATGCCGGCGAAGAATTATGAAAGCGCCCCAGCCCAGGCGGCGTATCCTCTGAACCATACCGTGAATCGTTACAATCTCTCCAGACATTTTCTCGAGTTCGGACGCCGGAACAGGACCTTTCAGTCCATCATCACTTATGCTCTTCATGGGAATCCCTTCAAAATCTTTGTGTTTGGAAGCGGTAATATACTGAAACAAACAGGAACGGAGGTTACTCCTCTGCTCTGAAAACCCGTATCAGCCTGTTTGGTGCGGATACCAGATGCATAAGAAGACTCGCAGCCTCTTTTCTGCACAGCTCCGCCAGGTCATCAGCCTCCTCCATTCCCGACTGATCCGATGATATACGGAGTTTCAGCCCTTTTATATCTCTCATGTATCCAATGGCCTCCACCTGATAGATGGATTTTGAGCGTTCACGGAGATTTTCAAGCGACTTGATATCAAAATCCTCAAGGGCGCTCTCCTTCGAAAGCCTGAATTTTTCTCTGAGCCTGCCCAGACGCTTCAGGACAAGTTTCAGCTCCTCCATGATCGCAGAATTATCATTTTTCATATTCTTGGCAATACAGCTTCCGTGAGTTAGTATTATGTTGAAGTATATAAGCATATTCAGATAGGAGCAGAATGCCAGATACCTACAGGATCCTAGCCATCAACCCCGGTTCCACCTCAACAAAGATATCTGTTTTCGAGAATGAAAGGGAAGTCTGGTCAACCAAGCTTACCCATTCACAGGATGAACTTTCGAAGTACGGTCATATCTTTGATCAGTATGAATTCAGAAAAGGTGTTATACTGAAATCTCTCCAGAATGCTGATTTCGAGATTTCAAGCTTTGACGCCATAGTCGGTCGGGGTGGTGTTCTGTACCCTATTGAAGGGGGAACCTATTCCATAGATGACAGGCTTATCGAAGATCTGCATAAAGGTGTACAGGGAGAGCATGTTTCCAATCTCGGAGCTCCTATAGCAAAGGAGCTTTCGATTACTGCAGACTGCCCAGCCTTTATAGTGGATCCTGTTGTTGTTGATGAGATGGAACCCCTTGCAAGGTTCTCGGGTCATCCCGATCTTCCCAGGAGATCGATTCTCCACGCGCTGAATCAGAAAGCGGTCGCCAGAATGGCTGCCGCAGATCTGGGCGGAAATTACTGCGATCTGAACCTGATCGTAGTTCACCTTGGCGGAGGGATCTCAGCCGGGGCGCACAGGGGCGGTCGGGTGATCGATGTCAACAACGCTCTTAATGGAGACGGACCTTTCACCCCTGAGCGGTCCGGAGGTCTCCCTGTCGGAGATCTTGTTG
>JBDLJP010000057.1:0-9967 GCA_039714295.1 Candidatus Fermentibacterota bacterium | reverse complement strand
TGCCGCCAGTTCCGCGAAGAGTATAGCCCGTTCGGGAATGTCGCCCAGTGTTACCAGATTCCAGCTGGAATCGCCCGGAGAATAGGCGTAAGCCAATAGAACGGCAAGAAGTAAGCTCAACTTTAAAGACCTCTGACAGGGTCAAGTCCGGCTGCTTTCATAGCGGGAAGAATGCCTGATGCCAGGCTTAGCATGAAAGCTGCAAGACCGATCATGACCGTCCGGGGTATTGAAACCTTTACAGGTATATTTTCATGAAATGAGTAGACATCCGGAAGCTGCAGAATGCCTGTATCACCTATAAGCCAGCAGCCGGCAAGACCGATGAGAACGCCCAGAATGATCCCGGCTGTTCCCACAATTATTCCTTCCCAGAGGAATATGCTGAATATTAGTTTATTGTTGCCTCCCATGGCTTTGATAACGGAAATATCCTTTCTGCGTTCGATAGCCGACCTGGAGATCGTCCCCATGATATTGAAGGTGGCAACCAGTGTTATCAGAAGCAGAGCCATGAAAGCTCCCATCCGCTCAAGCTTCATGGAAGCTGCAAGATCAGGATTAAGTTCTTTCCATGTTCGTGCGGAGGTTCCTTCCGGCAGGAGAACTGCCGCCGCATCTGCGGCGCTTTCCAGAGAGAAACCTTCCGCCGGATACAGCTTTATTCCGGTGTAGCCTCCATCGGGAAGGTACATTCTTCGCGCCAGATCAAGCGGGATGTAGGCCATAGTCTCATCGTTTACAGGCAGTCCTGTCTCCAGAGCTCCCGACAGGACAGCTTTCCCTATAGCATATCCCCTGCTGGAAAAGAACGCCCTGGGCGGAAACAGAAAAAGTGTGTCCCCGGTGGAGTGATAGAACTGCTCTGCAAGATACAGACCCATAAGTATGCAGTCATACCCTTCGGGAGTTGAAAGCACAAGCTCTCCGTAAGAGAGTTTATCTTCCATCATGCCGGAGGCGAATTCCCGTTCCGGGTCCACTCCCCTTACCCTGCACCCCGCATCCACTCCCCTTCCAGGAAGGCGGATAATCGCCTCTCCCTGAATGAAAGGTGAGATACTCCCGATTGGAGCCATGGATTCGAGTTCGTCCAGGAGACTGTCAGACATCTGAAATGAGGCACCGCTGTCGGGCATGATAACAAGGGGTGCGTCAACGGTGATAACCGATTCCTCGATGAAATGTTCAAGGCCTGAAAGGACGCCCATTACAATAATGAGGGCGGCAACTCCCAGGGCAACACCGGCTACACTGACAACCGTTGAGAATGCAAGGTGCTTTCTGCGCGGGTGCCTTCTGAGGTATCTCCATGCGAGATGCCATGAAAGTGAATTCATCTGTTCCTCCAAATATATTTTCGAATATATGAAACTTCTTAAGCTTCCATGCAGACCGGCAGCGAATATTCATGATTCCGCATGAACCTTCCATATATGACCTTTTGTAAGAGAAGCAGAATAGATATACTTACCACTGTATCTTTAAACAGAGAGGATTCTTGATTGCCGGAACTGCAGAGAAAAAGGCTGGCTGTGATGTTCACCGATATAGCGGGTTTCACATCACTTATGGAAAAGAATGAAGCGGAAGGTATGAAAATCCTTACCCGGTGCAATGATGCTTTCATGAAACAGCTTGAATCGTACTCCGGGTCTCTTGTGAAAGTAATGGGTGATGGAACCCTCAGTACATTCATTGATCCTTCAGGAGCAGTGAAGTGCGCAAGATCCTTCCAGGACAGTATTAAGGATTTCGCTTTCAGTGTGAGGATCGGAATACATCTGGGAGATGTTATCCACGAGAGAAATGATATCTACGGAGATACCGTTAATGTTGCATCAAGGCTTGAGAAGCTGTCGCCTCCGGGCTGTATCTGCATATCCCGCGAGACACTGAATGAGTGTGACCGGGAACATATGCCTGATGCCAGACCTCTCGGCCTTCATAGACTTCGGGGACTGGGAAGACTCATAGAGATATATACGATAGCTGGAACGCGAACCCTGCCGGATATGGGACCTCCGGAGACGGATGAGATCCGAAAGCCTTCCGATAATGACAGAGTGCCGTCCCTGGCTGTAATTCCGTTCGATAACCTCGGTTCCGAGCAGGATTCCTTTTATACGTTCGGGATATCTGCTGATCTTGCATCCGATCTGTCAAGAGCCGGCAGAATAAATATGGCTTCACTCAGCGACGTGTCCAGAGTCATTGATGATGAACCATCGCGCGATGAAATCGCATCCAGGCTTGGTGTCAGATATCTTGTTATGGGTTCTCTCTGGAAAGAGAAAAATAAATTCCGGATATCTGTCGAATTGAGCGATCATTTCGAGAACAGAATAATCTGGGTTGACAGCTGGGAGGATGACTGGGACTTCCTCTCTTCGATCAAGGGAAAACTTGCCGACGGATTACTGAAGGCTCTGGGAATCGAGTCCGGTGTATTCCCGGGGATAACTGATACTGTTACAGGCAGGACCGAGGCTTACGAATTGTATCTCAAAGGCCGGCATGAATACAGCATTCGCTCATCAAAAGACGGTCTTGAGAAAGCCAGGGAGATACTGAAGCGGTCGATAGAGCTGGATGAGGATCTGATACAGGCAAGGGTATGTTTCGGACGGACATACCGTGATCATGGTGAGTATGCAACAGGAAGCGAAATACTCCGGGAGGCACTCGATATCGCTGTTATGAACACTGACCATGTGGGCCAGCTGGATGCGCTTAACGAGATCGGGATAATCCTGTGGAAGCAGTCACGTTTGAAAGAGGCCAGAAAAGCTTACGAGAAAGTCCTCTCCTTATCTGAGAGTATCTCTGACAGAGGGGGACAGGGCAGAGTTCTTAACAATCTGGGTCTTGTGGAGTGGAGTTCGGGAAATCTCGGTGAAGCACTGTCCAGGTTTGAGGAAAGCCTCCTGATATCGGATGAACTTGCTGCAAATACGCTGCAGTCCAGTACACTGTGCAATATCGGTCTTGTGAAGGCATCACTTGGCGATGATTCAGCCGCTCTTCTATACTATCAGAAAGCCCTTGATATCCATTCGACTCCGGGTAAGCTGGATACTCAGGCTCACATACTGATAAATATGGGAAATTCTCATTTCAGAAACGGATCACTTGAAAAGGCACGCTCCATATTCCAGCGGAGTCTATCCATATTCAGGAAACTGGGTGATGACCCCGGTGCATCAAAATGCCTGAACAATCTGGGTAACGTCATGCTTTACCTTGGAATGTTCGAAGAAGCCGACGCTTATTATTCCGAAGCAAGGGAAATTGCGAAGAAGCAGGCCGATCTGTCCATGGAGGGTATTATTCTGTCTGGAATGGGTCTGCTTCACTTGAAAAAGGGCGAACCGGGCAAATCTCTTCCCCTCCTGACCGCTTCCCTTGAAATCTGCAGGGAAACAAGGGATCGAGAGGGAGAAGGAGAGCTTCTTGTGTATTTAGGTGAAGCATATCTGAACCTGGGCAGGCTGATCAGTGCTGATGAGGTTCTTGCGGAATCACTGCTTATCATGGAGGAGATAGGTTCGAAAAAATTCTTGGCGTACACGAAGGCTCTTCTTTCCAGATTGAAACTCATCAGCGGAATATCGAAGAATACTGCACTCGAAGCTGATGCGATGATAGAAAGTTCTCTGCTTGATCTTGAACATCAGAATAAAAAAGATCATTCGGAAGTTTACAGAATTCTCGCAGATTCCTACCTGCTTCTCAGGGATTGCGGGTTTCCCGATCTGATCAGCGCCGATAAGTGTATTGAGGGCTACAGGACGATGATAAGCAATGCCTATGATACACTGACCTGGATCACCGACCGCATCGATGATACTTCATTGAGGAAGATCTTTCTGGAAGCGATACCTGCCCACAGAGAGATCGTAAGGAAATTTGAACAACTGGCAGAAGCTTAGATCAGAACTGACGGGAACATACACCTTCCGGTGGAGTTATAATGCGAATAGAGAGTCATATTTTTACGGCCGTCGGACAGAATGAGTAGCCATATCTTCGTCGCAGAGCCTGATTGAGTAGATATTCCGATCTGAAAGGAAAGTAATGTGAATCTTCTTCTACTGGCCATTTTCCTGATTGGTAACCGGGAACATCACGATATCGTTACTTACGAGTACTCCGGTAACGATGGATGCTCATTTACAGTAAGTATCGGTCAGCCGGTCTTTCGGAACTATGAAGACCGCTGGTATCCTCTTATTCAAGGTATGGGAGTTTCATTCGAACAGGATGAATACGTTCTGCCGTCGTTCATCTGCTACATTCCCATTCCTCCCGGAACTGAGCCGCGGATCAGCTGTATTCCAGGCGGATCTCAATCGGCGGAGCCTCCCGGACCGCTTCTGGTTACACCTGTCATGACGGGGGACGGGCTTGATACGGAATGGGAAACCCCTTCCGTCATACCACCTGCCGGTGGAGAGGGTTACTGCGAGCTCCGTACTTTCAGGATGCTCGGAACTACAGTTGCCGCGGTAACAGTTAATCCATTCGGAGGCGGCATTACCGGCAGCATCCCTCTTGAGATATCCATAGATCTGACATGGCCTCCTGCTGATGGAGGCCGCATGATAGATTCTCCTCTGCTTGCAGCCGCATCCGCTCCGGGGCTTCTGTACTGGCCGGTAATTGACCGGACCGATGTCTCCAGTCCGTTCTGGGGCAGGCCGTGGGCTAGAATGGCTGTTTCTTCCACAGGGATTTACGCCGTAACCGGAGCAGAACTTGAACAGGCGGGATGCGGGATAACCGGAACTCCTTCCAGAGCCCTGATGCTGTTCTCCGGTCCCGGTACTCAGCATGTACTGGAAGACCCGACCGATGAACACCAGCTGTCTGAACTGGCAATAGAGGTGTGTGATGGAGGAGATGACATATTCGATCACTCGGATACACTTAAGTTCTTCGCCCGGGAACTCGACAGGTTTGATATTTCAGACGGATCACTGCAGAGACTATCCCACAGGTATGCGACACATAATGTTTATTGGCTGACATGGGGTGGGGAGGACGGTCTTAGAATAGATACCGTCAGCGCCATGCCTGATGCATCCCCTGCATGGGGAGACACCCTGGTTCATCGCATATGGCAGGAGCAGGAATACGCTTGGGTAGCAGGACAGGAAAAGCAGACAGGCTGGGTCTGGACGCAGCTTTTCAAGGGCATACCGAGCTACTTCTACTTCTCAACCCTCTCCGCGGATGGTCATGGAAGCCTGACCCTGTCAATAATACCCGGGTTCTTAAACTCAGGACCCCACCGAGTAGAATTCAGCCTTAACGGCTCAGTGATCGAAGACACTTTGTGGACAGGGACTTCCGAAATATTACTTGATATCAGTGATCTCGAATTCGACCCTTCCATGAACCTCCTCAAGGTTACTGCTCTGGACGAGCCCGGATCGCTGTATCTCAATTACTTCAAGGTCGAATATCCCAGGAGGCTGTCGTATGCCGCCAATCGGATGCTTCGTTTCAACTATGCATTTTCAGCAAGGTATAACTTCACATTTGGCGGAGCGCTCAATGAATTCGGACTCCTTGATCTTACTGATCCTGATATTCCGGTAAGGCTCGAGGGACAGTTGTCCGGAGCGGACCTGAATGTAGCGCTTGATCTGCAGCATAACACCCAGCTATGGCTTTCGTCAGGAGCATCCGGCTACCTTTCACCGGATTCAATAAGTGTTTCGCAGCCCGGCCGGATCGTAGGCACAGGAATCCAGTGCGATGTTGTTGTCGTGGTTGCAGATCAGGTCATGCAGGCTGCGGAGCCCCTTGAGGTAATGTACGCCGACAGGGGTCTGTCCGCTGCTCTTGTAAGTGCAGGGGAGGTGTACGACGAATTCGGACAGGGTCTTCGCGATCCGGGCGCGATAAGGTCCTTCTTCAGATATACGCAGGATTCATGGAGCTCCCCGCCCCAGTCCATTCTGCTGGTAGGAGACGGTTCTTTCGACCCTCTTATGCATATTACCGCTTCTCCCACGCTGATACCGGCCTGTATTTTCCTTCTCTCAGACGATGGCACAAACTACGATGATATCTATGTTATCGCCCATGAGGATGGAGTTTACCCGGAAACTCCCATATCAAGGATTCCCGTTTCTTCGGAAGATGAACTGACCGCATATCTGTCGAAGGTTATGGCATACGAGTCTGCGGCGGGATCAGGGGAGTGGGAGAACAGGATAACGCTGGTCGCTGATGATGAGTGGGGTAAAACCAACACTTCTGAGTACTACCATACTGCCAGCTGTGAGCTGCTTGCGGATACCATTCTCCCCGCAAGCCTTGACAGGATTAAATTCTACATGATCGAATACCCCTGGCCTCCGGGGACAACACCCGAGGGAGATCATCCGGAAAAACCCGCAGCCAGGGAAGCACTTATCAGTGAACTGTCAGGAGGCTGCGCGAACATGATCTTCTTCGGTCACGGTTCGTACGGGCAGCTTGCTCACGAGAAGCTGCTTGTATCAAGTGATGTACAGCTGATAGACAACGGCTCAAAGCAGCCTGTAATGATATTCGCAAGCTGTGACCTGGGTCATTTTGATATGATATCCGCCAATTGCCTCGCTGAAGATTTCCTGCTTATGCCCGGATCCGGTTCCATCGCTTCCATAGGAGCTACCAGAGGCACTTTCTCCTTCCAGAATGAAATACTGTTCAAGCATTATTACGAAGAGATATACGGCGGCGGGAATCCCAGTACGGCGGAAGCCCTCTGGCTGGCAAAGATACAGGGATCATCCATATCAAACAGCAAGTACTACATTCTCTTTGGAGACGGAGGCTTACATTCCGTTTACCCGTCAGCCAGCGGGTGCAGCTTTGAAGTGCTTTCAGATACCCTGTACAGAGGCAGGCTCAACACTGCGACCGGGTCTTTCCAGAGCAGCTCGATCGGTTCTCTGAACATAACCGAGAGCGGATGGGAAAGAGTTTACAACGGTTTAGAAAGCGGTTCAATAACCTATCTCAGGTATGGATCGAGTATTTACCACGCATTCATCACCGGAACTGAACAGGTTTTTTCCGCATCCTTCTTCATGCCGATGCAGGCGGACACGGGTTCGTATTCCCGCGGCAGCGCCGCAGGGATTTCGCCCGGCGGTTGTGAGATTGCGTTCGATGAGTGGATTACAGCCGTGGATGCAGGTGATCACTCAACCGATTCGCTGCCACCGTCGATTGATCTATGGATCGATGGCTACCGGGGAGAGAGCATTCCCGGCGTCAGCGGTAACGTGATACTCAGAGCGTCTCTTGCCGATTCCAGTGGAATCTGCACAATAGGGGGGGGAGCAGGCCGCTCGATCCTTCTCAGTCTTGATTCCCAGGGATTTGATATCAGCAGGTACTTTACTTACAACATTAACAGTTACACCTGCGGTGAGGTTGAATACGCTCTACCTGAACTTGTTGAAGGAGAGCACAGAGCGATCATGGCTGCCTGGGACGGAATGGGTAATTCAGCAAGGGATACACTTGATTTTACTGTAACCGGGGCACCTGAGGATATCCTCTCTTCGGTATTCGTTTTTCCGAATCCGGGGGAAGGCCGGAGGTGCTTCAATTTTGAGACTTCTTCTTCAGGTACGGCTGTGATCACTGTTTATACCGTTGCGGGAAGAGCCGTATGGCAGAAAACCGTAACCTGCGATGAAGGCTACAATCAGGTTGTATGGAACGGACTTGATATGGATCAGGATGAACTGGGATCGGGAGCTTACATATACAGAATCGATTTCTCGACCATTGGAGGCGCATCCCTTTCAGTTACAGAGATTGTTGCGGTAGTGCGTGAGCGCTGAAAAAGAATTTTCAGGGAGTGCAGCAGCAGAACTGCCTCCCGGCGGTCTTATTGCAAAAGCCGCGAACATGATAGAAGCTGCCGGATCGATCGTTGTTTCAACGGGAGCCGGAATGTCCAGTGAAAGCGGAGTACGAACATTCAGAGGAGACGACGGATTCTGGAGGGAGCATCGAGCTGAGGATCTCGCTTCGATGGAGGGCATAAGAAAGAATCCCGCACTGGTATGGGAATGGTACAGAGATAGATTGAAAGCCTGCGAGGAACTTGAGCCGCATGCAGGATATTATGCCCTTGCGGGAATCCAGAAAGGGAAGGGGGTATCTCCTGTGATAACACAGAATGTTGACGGGCTTCATCAGCGAGCCGGAATAGAGGATGTCATCGAACTTCACGGAAACCTCAGAACGGCTTCCTGCATCGATTCCTGCGGTGTTTCTGCTGTACGGATGACCGGAGAACTCTTTGGGGAGCTTCCGCCGCGCTGTTCATGCGGAAGCATCCTGAGACCGGACGTTGTCTTCTTCGGAGAGCAGCTTCCCGGGCAGGCGCTGAGAAGGGCATTTCAACTGGCGGACAGCTGCGATCTGATGATGGTCATAGGAACTTCCATGGTTGTTTATCCGGCAAGTTCCCTCCCTCTGACAGCTCTGCAACGAGGTGCAAAAGTTATTGAGATTAATCCTGAGGAAACCCCCCTTTCATCCCTTGAAGGAGTATTAAGCCTGCACGGAACCGCGGGCAGTGTTCTACCAGAAATAGTTAAGGCGGTGTACGGAGAATGATATCCTTACTTCTGTTTTGTGTATCCGTATCACAGCTGACAGCATCTGTTTCAACGGATCCGTCAGCAGGATACAGTACAGTACTGACCTTCGAAGATCCTGTTGTCATCAGTACTGAACGCGGCAGTTATCCTCTTTTCCAGGGAATACCTGCAAGATACGCAGTCGGTGAGCCGGTTCGTCCATCCCTGACTCTGTTCGTACCTGTTCCGGACGGAGCTGAACCTGAGTTAAGCTATTCGGCAGGATCATACCGTTCAACAGGCGTCAATTCCAGCGAGGTAAGGACTCCCGCTGTGGAAGGAGAAGGTCTTTCAGCGACAGAGATCGAAGCAGTTCCGCTGCCGCCTGAAGAGAGGCATGTCGTGCTCAGCGGTATTATCCCCCTTGCGGGAACGCACGTAGCCATGATCACTGTCTATCCGGTTGCCGGGGAAGACGGCAGCAGCTTCGCCTCGAAAATCGATATCCGCCTGCAGTGGGATTCGGTACCGGGAGGCATATCCGTTGAGGATCATCCGCTGCTCCGGCACATTACTCCGGGGGGCTGTCTGTTCTGGAGAAACGATTCTGATGAAAAAGCGGAAAGTATCTTCTGGGGGAAACCGTGGGCCCGGATAGCGGTTAGCAATACTGGCGGTTACAGTCTGTCGGGCAGCGATCTAGCCGATGGCGGATGTGAGATAATCGGTTCACCTTGCGCTTCGCTGAAGCTGTTCACGGGTCCCGGTCTGATGTTCAGCAATGAGCCTTCCGATTCGCATGAATTATCCGAAGTTGCCGTAACTGTGAATGATCATGATAATGACGGACTGTTTGACGAAAATGATTCAATAGAATTCTTCGGAAGAGGCCTGTCGAGATGGGAGATTTCCGGGCAGGAACTATTCAGACTTCAGCACCGGTACGCGACACATAATGTTTACTGGCTTACATGGGGTTCTGAAAATGGCCGGAGAATGGGTGAAGTATCAGGGCAGCCAGATTCATCCCCTGCATGGGGAAACACTATTCTTACCGATCTCTGGCTTCGGGAGGAGCATATCTGGATGCCGCACTATGAAGGTGCAACCGGATGGATATGGGAATCTGTTTCAGAGGGTCAGACTATTACCGAAACATTTCAGATCGCAGGTTCGGGAAGCAGCACTCTTGCTGTTTCCGTTGTGACTGACGAATTCCAGTCCCATACAGCCGCTGTCTATATAAATGGAACCCATGTTCTGACTGACACGTGGTCCGGTTCCGGGGCAAGGGTATTGACAGTAGACAGCCTTCAGCTCTCCGGTTCCTGTACGGTTGACATTGTGCTGGCAGAGGAAACTGGCGG
>JBDLJP010000056.1:0-10013 GCA_039714295.1 Candidatus Fermentibacterota bacterium | reverse complement strand
TGTGAAACGAATGTGAGGCTGGTGGAACCTACAAACAGCAGATCGTCTGTCCCGTTTCCATCGAAATCATCATGGAGAACAGTGTTCACATGGTACTTCCAGTCTTCCGGATATCGATCATCAGAGAAACCGTACAGCTGTTCCTGTCCATAGAATACGGGGGATGTCCCGGGAGGACTGGAAACAGAAATAAGCGGTAGCGAATCCGGGATAAAGAGCTGTGCCCGGTTCGTACCTTCTGAAATAAGGAGTGCAGGCCTGCCCTGAACGCATCCTGCAGAGAGAAGTGAGGATTCGTTCCAGAAAGGAATGTCAGCATCAAACGATTCAGAACCGGCTTCGGGAGATACTATCGTTACACACTCCGTGTCTCCTGCCCTGCTCAGGAGAAAAAGAACAGGGCTGCCGCCGCAGACAGTACCGGTTACAGAATACTGCTCCGCATTCCATTCCGGTATAAACAGAACCTCTATCGAATTCTCAGGATCAGTTCCGCTCAGGAGATCGATCTTCAGACCGTTATCTGGTTCACTGAGTACGAAAATACTGTTTCCAACCGGCAGCACGGATGAAATTCCGGAATCCGGCGATCGCCAGCTGAGTTCCTCAGCCGGAACGGCTGAAGTACCTGTCATGTGGAATGAGGTTTCAAGGCCTCCGGTACTGTACACAGGAATATCTGAATAACTGCGTATAGTGCTGTTTATGAGGTCCATCTTCAATCCTTCAATAGCACTGTCTTCGGTCAGCTGAACCTGAACGGATTCCTCAAGCGCTGCCTGTCTGTCTACAACGCCGCTTATGTAATCAACAAGCAGCAGAATGGATATAATCACCACTGCGGATGAGAAAACAGCAAGGGTAACTGCGGATACCGAAACTCCGCGGCTTATCTTACCTGTCTTGAGGGCATCTGAATTTTTCATATTTAATAGTAAAGCAATATCCATGCCAGAAAGCAGAACGGATATACTACATTTTATAAATAAATATATTGTATATTATGGTTAATAGAAACGGAGATTGTGCACGATCATTCAGGTCGTATGCAGAAGGACTGCACTATTCTCCCAGAAGGTCTGATTCTGTGGTTTCCGCAAGGCCTGCCAGTTCAATGGTTTTTCTTGCATGCTCCAGCCCCACATAGAACCTCTCAGAATAGAGTTCGTAATCATCACGAAGGCGTGATGGAGTCATGTTCACAGTAATCACGTTAGCGCCGGCGTTGAAGCAAAGCAGCTGTCCATCCTTCCGCAACCGCTCGAATGTACTGGTGGCAGGAATAAGAGTGTTTTTCAGATAAAGCCTCATGGCGGCAATGAAGCGCAGTCCGAGATCTACATCTCCTACCGGATGCTTTTCAAGCGGTGTACCCCTGGCCGGGAGGAATACAGAGACGCTTGACATGTCGACTTCCAGTTCCTTCATAAGGATAAGATCATCGGCAAGAGAATCCACCGTCTGTCCGGGAAGTCCAAGGAGAGGTCCGGATCCGATATGATACCCGTGTACGCGCAAAGTGCGAAGCCATCGTAATCTATCTTCCAGCAGAAATCCTGGTTTCATCTCCTCAAAAAGCTCTTTGCTGGAGGTTTCGTGTTTAAGTATGAATTTTCTGGCTCCGGCTTCGTACCAGTAATCAAGGTCATCTTCACTGTGAATCCCGACACACAGAAGAACCATCATATCCATATCGGATATTCTGCCAATTACATTTCCGAGCCACTCGGCGTTGTACTCCTCGCTCTCCGCCGCCTGAAGGAAAAATGTTCTTATACCATTCTCAAGCGCGACTTCAGCCACGGACACAATTTCATCCGGGTCAAGCGTGAATCTTGGGACTTCCGTATTCTCTGCTCTCATTCCACAATAAATGCAGCTGCATCTGCATGTGTTAGCGAATTCAATCACAGCCCTTATAAAAGCTCTATCGCCGAAGAGCTCTTTTCTGACTTTCCGGGCAGCACTGTAAAGAAACTCCGCTTCCGTGTCGGATGAAAGAAGAATCGCTTTCAGATCATCTCTTGAGAACCCGGTATTCAAACGTTTTTCTATCCAGCCAGCATCAATATTCAACGGCTATCACAACCCTTCTTCGTTTCTTCAAGTTTGCCCTTTATGGTTTCAAGAACTGCATCGGTGCTGGGCTTAACACCAGTCCATATTTCAAAGGATCCGGCAGCCTGATGAACAAGCATGGTTTCCCCTGTGAACACATCCGCACCATGGTTAGGCAGATCGTTTCTCCAATGCCAGGAGCTGTTGTAATTCAGATCGGCGAAAACCATACCTCTCAGAAGCGTTTTCTCCACAGGAAAGATATCCTCATCTCCCCATCCGAGAGTGGTAGCGTTTACTACCGTACCAGCTTCAGATCTCAGCAGAACATCGTTCAGCCCCTCAAGCGTTCCCGCGGGTGCGATGCCATGCCAGCTCCGAGGATTCCTGCAATACATTTCATACCGCAGATGACGGTCATTTAGAACGTAATCAACTGCCAGGGCGGCGCTTCCGCTTCCCATTACATAAAATGGTTCAGAGAGACCGCATTCATCGATATAGCGATTGAAACCATAGACATCCGTGTTGTAACCAGTAATACTATCATGGGTTATATGCATTGTATTTATCACTTTCAGTTCCCGGGCGTGACTCTCCAGTTCATTGCAGATGGAGGCAGCTGCAGCTTTATGGGGACAGGTGACATTCAAACCGGTGATACCGCTGCAGAGCAGTTCCGATAGTGTTTCTTTCAATTCAGCCGGAAGAACGGGATAAGCGGCATATTCACCGCCCAGACCAGTTGATCTGAAAAACGCCTCATATATCGCTGGAGAGAGAGAGTAATCAAGCGGCCATCCTATAAGACCGAACTTGAAACCGTTCTGAGGTTCAAGCGGCTGTATGTTACCCATGTCTTATTCTCCGTACTCTCTGGAACAGCCTGTATAACCAGTCGCCGGGACCCCTCGATCTATAAAATACGGGTTCAAAGAAAGTACATTCTTCGCTGACAAGACCTTGTCGAATCATATATATCGCAAGCGGAGAATGAGCATATACCCTTATAGTTCCAATATTTACGAATGTAGACTTCCACCCGAGAGTTAATCTGACCCTGAACATGAAGCATATCTTTCTGAGGAATGCCCAGAACCCTTCACCCGGATTACCATTGAAAAAATTGATCCCCACCTGAAGCCCTGCACTGCGGGAGGCTTTGACTGCCGGCAGCAGATCCGCCGCCTTTCCCCTCTTGGCAAGCTTCTTCAGACCTTTATCGGTAATGGCATCAGGAGAGAAATCAACTTTAACCGCACCGGCAGCTTTCATCCGATCCAGCTGAGAACAGGTAACATTCTGATCAAGCCAGGCACTCCAGGATATTCGGCAGTCAGATTCCTCAAGAGCCGAAAGCAGTTTTTCAAAATAATTCTCCGGCGCATTGAAAACCGAATCAACGAATGAAAACCGGGAAACTCCCAGGCGTTCAAGTTCCTTAATGTCCCTGACGACCATCTCGACAGGTCTGAATCTGAAACTTGATCCGCTTAGAAAACTGTACGTACAGTAACTGCAGTTGAATGCGCACCCCCTTCTGCTCTGTACACCGATGGAATCAGGGATGGTATAGCGGGAAATATCGATGAACTCGTAATCCGGGGGGGCAATCCCGTCCAGATCCGTCTGTTTCCACGGAAGCATCCTTCCACCACTCCAGTCTTCAATAGGAGTTTCTCTCTCAAGGTGATCGACCAGTTCAGGAAGTACCTTTTCTCCCTCACCGGGAATTCCATAATCTATCCTGGGAAACCGCTCCATGATGATCTCCGGGTAGATTGAGAATCCTGTGCCCCCGGCTATCACGATTCCCGTCCATGATTCCAGAACATGCATTATCTCAGTAAAAGGTTTCAAATATGAGTATGTGACCGGATAAGAACTGTCATCTATGTTTCTTAAGGAGACTGCAATGATCTCGGGATTGAAGGATTCGATTGTTTCTCTGAGCAGCAGCCGATAGTCATCACTCAAGCTCAGATCAAGCCCCTTCAGTTCATGACGTGAAAGCTGTCCGGCAATGAAAGCCAGTCCGATAGGATAGATCGGAGCCTCTTGGCGGCCGGTTGGTGACTGTACCAGGAGTATTTTCAAAGTAGAGCCCTCTTTTCTTTCCTGTGATAGATAGTATTTTTCAAGTATAATGAAATCCATTGGAACCAGTCTCTTCGCAGCAGCTGTGATATCAGCACTCATCTGTCCGTGTATGGCGGAAACTAATGCGCCCCCTCAGCGTAATCCCCATCTTGACAGCCTTGCTTCTGATATATCATCAATCGGATATATTCCTTCAGGCGGAGAAATGCTCATTCTTGCAGCATCCAACAACTGGTTTAGCCTTCTGACCAGCGTCAAACTTCTACCGGGAGACAGCGATGAACTGCTTTCGATTCCTGCTGACACTACGGGAGAATGGAGCTGTTACGGCTCCGCTTTCTGGACTCCGGAAGGAGATGTTCTCCTCGTTTCCGCTCCAGCTCCCGGATGCCTCCCCTACGATATCAGACCAGCTCACCAGACCACCTCTGAAGCGGAGTTTTATCTTGACGGCTACGAACTCCTGATCGAACCGAGGACAGCAGTAAGCACCCCTGATCTGGAAGTTCTCAGGATCATTCCGGATTCAACCGGCAGGTTTGCGTTCGATACTCCCCGGACGGGAGTCTACTGGGTTGAGGTCATGCAGCAGACAGAGTCGGGACCCTCCGTCGAGCTCCTTTTTCCAGTTATTGCAGGGGGAACAGCTGATGATATCTTCAGGGGAGTTATTGATATCCCTGTTTCCGAAGCTGACAGTCCCGCTGGAATACTCCATGAATTGAACAGTATCAGGCAAAGCAGGGGAATCCAGGTACTGGAATCAAGTGAGATCCTTGACAGCCTTGCTTCAACAAGAGCCGGAAATCTGGCATTTTCCAGTTCTTTTGCACATTTCGGCCTGAATACCGGCAGCCTGCCCGAAATACTTCCTGCAGATATTTCTGTTTACGGAGAAAACATCGGAAGAGGAAGAGGGTATCAGGAGGCATGGTCCATGTTACTCTTAAGCCCGTTTCATCTTCAGACCTGCATGTCTGAAGCCTACACGCATGTGGGGATTTCCGGAGCTGTGGATACCGAAGAATGGGAATGGCAGCTGGTCCTTGTTCAGGTATTCGCGTCAGGAGTGAACGAGGAATGATTGATCAGATATTCATCATTACAGGTAATATCAGACTTGAAACAGCAGCTGGAACACTGCAGGATTCACTGATACCTCTTGCAATACTGGCAGTTGGAAGCGCTCTTACAGGCGGACTGCCCCTTATGACCTCATCACTGTTTGAGTTCTCCCTGAACAGAGTTTTCATAATCTCTCTTTTCTTTCTCCGTCCACAGAATCCGACCGTATATTTTGCTCTTGGTTCAGTTCTGGCAGGTGCAGCTCTTCGAAAAGCAGTCTCAGGCAAAGATCTCACGCAGTATATCGTTACCGGCATTACTATGGTTGCCCTTCTCAGGTACGGTCCCGCCCTGTATCAGAAGCTTCAGCCCGGAGTTCAGGATCAGATTGCGATCATCTCGATTCTGCCGATTCTTATTCTTATCGATATATTCATTAATATCGCATTCCTGAGAAAGAGTTCTGATTTAAGAATGATTTCGGCAGTTGTACTTATCTCCTACATAGCAGTACTGCCTCTCTCAATTATGACCCATATCATGGTAATCCATGCAGGAATACTCGGAGCTGTGCTTGCATTTGCGGGATTAGTCGGGTTCTCGTTCCTTGGAAGGTCCATTAACAGGAGGTATCTATGGAATACAAAGAGAATCAGAGAGATAAGCAGCCAGAGCATACTGGCTACCCGCCTGACGGAATGTTCTTCTTATGGAGAATTCCTCACTATACTTCAGAACAATCTTTTCAGCAGTCAAGGCAGCAGTATCCGGGCTCTCACAAAGTCTTCCGGATCTTTCGACTGGATTCTCTGGACTCCCGATGACCAGTCCGGTCTGAGCGAATCCAGCATCAACGGCATATTCCCTGCAAAAGGAAAATTCACCAGCATGTTCTCCGTAAACGGTATCTCCGGAACTGCCCTGGGATTATCCGAGACCGGAGAACTGATTATTCTGTTTTCAGGTCCCGAGCGGAATATTCTTCGGAAAATGCCGACCAGCCTTCTTGAAAATTTCGTACTTCTTCTGGATCATACATGGGAAGCCGTCGGACATTCTCTTAGAAGTGAAAGATCATTTCTGGCCGCTGCGGTGACCCTCGCACGGCTGGCTGACTCCAAGGATGATTACACACACGGTCATTCACTGAGAGTTGCCGCTCTTTCATGCTCACTTGGAAGACATCTGAACCTGTCTCCGGAAAATATCCAGACCCTGAGAGTCGCTGCAATACTCCATGATATTGGAAAACTGGCTATTCCAGTCGCAATCCTTACTAAAAGAGGTCTGCTGACCAGGAAAGAGCGGGATATTGTAGAGGCTCATCCTGTTGAAGGGGCAAAGATTGTCTCCGGGTTATCAGGTTACGAAGAAGTTACCGGAATAATCAGAAGTCATCATGAACGGCTTGATGGAAATGGGTATCCTGATGGTCTGCGCAACGGAGATATCCCCTTTATGGCAAGAATAGTTGCGGTAGCGGACACTTTTGACGCAATAACAAGTGACAGGTCGTACCACGCGATTTCCGGATGGGAATCCGCCCTTGAAGCTATAAGGAAGGAAAAGGGCAGTAAATTCGATTCCCGGATCGTTTCCGCTCTTGAAGTGATTCTTTCGGATGAAAAAGTGAGTATGGCATGACAACAAACGAACAGGGCAGCGGATTGACCCTTTTCACTGGAGCAGTTCTGTGCCTGCTTATACTCTGGGTACCCGTTATTCACTTCTCGCCCCCGGGAGTCAACGAGTACTTCACGCTTTTCGGTATATGGACAGGACTCATATACACAATATCAATGCAGAGCCGCAGATCAATAGGATATCAGGTTACCCTGTTCCCTGTTTTCCTGGGGTATATGGCTCTTACAGGATTTACCGTTCTGCAGGAGACCGGCTTCACTCTGGCTCTCTTTACCGGAATGTTCATCCATACAGTACGAACAGGGGAAACGTATAGAAACTGTTTTGTACTCTCAGTTAAATTCATGCTTCTATCTCTCCTGTCCCTCCGGATCACAACTTTCATCCTTCAGCACTTCCGGACTGGTATTTTTGAAAGCAGCTATCTGACTGCAGCAGCTCTTTCCGGTGCGGCGATACTTGCAGTGTTTCTGAATCGACTTTTTAAATACATTATTGAATTCACTGGAACGACAGGTTTAACGCAGGTCTTCAGGAACAGCATCAAATCAGCAGTCTATCCGGCTCTTTTCGTTCTCTTTCTTCTCCCTGCAGCCCTGCAGACCACGGAACCCTCCTCAAATGTATGGGAATGGAATCTGGTTGCAGTGCTCACAACCGTTCTGATTATTCAGACCGGTCTTTCATTACTCCTGGACAGAGCAAGATGCTCATATTCCAGAACCAGATTTCTAGAGAACGAGCTGGGCAAGCATTCGGAGATACTATCCGATCTGGACTCCCCTATCGAAGCTCTCAGCATCCTTGCCAATTTTCTGCATCAGGCGGCTGAAACAATAGCTGTAAAGGTAACCTGGAAAAACATCTCCATGACGTATCCCACCGGTTTTACATCCTCCAGAAATGCTTCCATATCCCGTCAGGGAAAAGGAGGACTTCTTCTTGAAGTCTGGCCTTCGCCAAGAACAAGTCTCGATAATGAACGAATTGAAATATTCCTACTGCAGACCGAAACAGTTCTGAAGAATCTTGAACTGAGGATCAGTGTGCTCAAGAGCGCCTGGAAATGCCTTGAAGCAATGGTGTACTCGCTGGATATGTCAGACAGCAGGCAGGCAGGGTACAGTAGAATAGTCGCCGATATTGCGCAGGATATCGGACGGGAAATGGGGATGACAGCAGATGCGCTTGATGATCTTGAAATGTCGGCCATGCTCCATCTGACAGCTGCAATTCTGGAAAAGGCCGAGGAAGACTGGCATGAAGCCTTCTCTACATCTGATCCAGCAAGAACCCAGTTCCAGCTCCCTCCTGAAGTTGTCAAGGGAATAAGACATCTGACAGAGAATTACGATGGATCCGGTAAACCGGATCATCTAAGTGGAGAATCAATCCCCGCAATCTCAAGAATACTCTCAGTTGCGAGCAATTATGCGGCAAATCTATCCAGCCAGTCAGTTGAAGATGCTGTTCTTGAACTTAAGAGAAGAACCGGGTTGATATACGACCCGGATATTGTTGATATACTTGAGAATATATCACTGCAACAGAATAGTCCGGCGTCTCCGGGGTAAGTAAATCACCGATCTGAAATTATCAAACCGGTGATTAACTGAATCTGCTTTTCAATACCGGTTACTGACTGTACCTCTCGACCCTGTCGATCTTCTCCTCGCATAAAGAGATGGAATTATTGGCTGCCGAGACCATACTCTGGGCACTGCCTGCCCTGTATCCGGTTACGGAGGAAAGATAGGATATAGCAGTGTTCAGATCGCTTACAGCACTCTGCCAGACAGGGATGTTATCGGCAACAAGTTCCGATATCCGGGCTTTTGTCGACCCGCTCTGATAATAGAATGCTCCAACCATATAGTTAGCGAGAGGATCGTTCGGGTAAGCACTGCTGAGGCGGGAGAATACGCTCTGCATTGCGCTCCTCTGCCCGCTGTCCCGGTATATTGTGGCAAGAAGTATATAAGCTTCCCGGTTTCCCGTACTGGAGATCAGGGATTCCAGCCGGTTAACCGCACTGGATGTTCTGCCTGCCCACGCTTCAACCTGCGCGGTATAGAGTATCTTCTGCGAGTTATCCGGATCCGAGTCCAGATAGACGACAACATGATCAGCAGCATTACCGTAATCGGCTATCTTGATGTAGGACTGAATAAGGCGCTGCCTCAGAGCGCTCATATTACTGTTTACAGCAAGTATTTCCTCCATATACGGTATTGCCTTGGAATACTCCTCCGTTTGGAAATAGAGAAGGCTGAGAGGAAATTTGATGGATAGATTATCAGGGTTGCTTGCAAGAGCAGTCTCGAAACTGGCAACTGCCTGATCGATCTCTCCAAGTGCCTGATAAGCTTCCGCGAGCCCCAGATAGGCATCAGCATTCTCAGGATCCAGATCTACAGCATTCTCAAAATATGTCCTTGCAGCAGCGGGGTCATCGCTGGCAAGGTAGACCTTCCCGATACCTGTAAGGGCGGCAGGATTAAATTCATCTTCAGCAAGAATGCCTTCGTAGACCTCGAGAGCCTTCTCTACTGAATCAACTTCTGCCTGAAGGTAAACATCAGCAAGCTGGAATCTTGCATCCAGAAGCGTCGGATCAACAGACAGAGCCTGATTCAGGAACATGATCGCCATGGACCAGTTCTGCATCTGGATACTGAACTGCGCCTGATCCAGTGCCTGCTGAGTTCTACCGCTTATGAGTTCAGAAAGATCTGCAACCATGGCTGCAGCAAGTTCCTTTACCGGATCCGTGTTCTTGGGAACGTTTGAGGGGTCCGCATTGATTGTGTTTGCGGATGCAGGAATACTGACATTCCAGTAAACCTGAAATTCGTCTCCGGATGGGGAAATATTGCCGTAAAGTACCATATCCGCTCCGAGAGCAATACCCGCATCAACCACAAAATCAGGCGGCACACCATATTCGAAATCGGATGTATTGAAACCCAGATCCTCGAATGCATCCTCAAGATCACCCTTTGAAACGAAAGAATATTCGGGACTGTCCTCAAGAATATCCTTCAGCGCATCATAAAGCTTATTGCTTACCCATCGGGCATCAGAATCGCAGTAACCGAAGGGTACTATACCGATTCTGGTTGTTTCTCCGTCCCCCTGCGCTACTG
>JBDLJP010000055.1:0-10071 GCA_039714295.1 Candidatus Fermentibacterota bacterium | reverse complement strand
CAGCAGGATATTCGAGCTTGAAGAGGAGGCTGAGAACGCCCTTCACTTCAATACTCTGCTGGTCGAGGACGGCGTCCTCCTGAATATGACCAGGGAGCCACTTATTGAATCAGCAAAAGAGACACTCAAGCATGCTGAAACGGTTTATTCACCGACTGTTGATTATCAGCAGGAGCTTGCTGTGAAAACATATCCTGAAGTCAGCAGCATTGCCGAGCTTGAGTTCCAGGGAACGCTCATGGCGGAGCTCTCAAACGTGGAGCACGAATGGGATGCCCTTTTCATTGAGGTTATCGGTCTTCTGCCAGCCTGTGCCCAGGCGATAGAGGCTTTCGGACCTACGGATGATAATGTGGCGAAACTAAGAAGCAGTCACAGGTTCATGCCGGAATTCATGGGGATAACATGGGATGAAGTCTTTGCCGATCCCAGATACCTTCTATTCTGGAACAATGTCTTCTGGCCGAGAGTACCCGCAGAGAAAAGAACAAAGTACGGAGTGAACAGCGCCGAGGGCTGGCGGGACCTGCTAAAGGAAAAATTCTACGATCCCTTTGTGAAGGACGAACCGGCTCCGGAGCCGGATTCCGCGAAAGCCTTCGTCAGATTCTGGAGAGAAGAGTACCCTGTTCACGAAGCCCTTGACCTTCTGAATGCGCCTCCAAGACCGGTGATAGAGAGGGATTAGCGGGGTCTGAATTTCTCTGGGGTATTTCTGAAGCGTAAATAGAGCAATACTGATACTCAATACAGGTAATGGAGGTACATCAAAGTGAAGCGTAAGATAAAGCCCGAACGTGACATCGAGAAGGATTATTCTGCGAAACAGATGGTTGCTAAGATCCGGCGCCTGGCGGATTGTATCGAGCAGGGCAGGAGATTCCGAATACAGATAGCTGGTGAAGCCATCAGCGTGCCCCCGGATGCTGTATTCAACATTGAGCATGAGCGGGAGGGCTTTGAAGAGGAAATAGAGTTTCAGATCAAGTGGAGAGTTGATCGGCAGCTCTAGCTGAAAAGTCCCTCTTCCCTGAGGCTCAGGGTCTCGCCATCGGCCACTATCATATGATCCAGAACTCTGAAACCGAGGCTCTTCCCAAGCTCGCTGAGCCTTCTTGTCAGATTAATATCCTCCTGACTGGCCTTCTTCGCGCCCCCGGGATGGTTATGTACCAGTATGACCGCGGTTGCTCCTGTGGCGATGATTTTCTCCAGAAGATTTCTGGGGTGAACCGCGGCTCTGTCAACCGTCCCGAATTCCAGCACGCACTCGGAGATAAGTCTGTTGCTTGAATCAAGGAGAAGAGCGATAAGTTTCTCTTTTCTGAGCGTTCCCATCATGGTTTCAAGGTAGTCTTTTACCTTCCGGGGGCTGTCTATTATCTGAGATCCCTTTCCTGGTTTCAGTGACATTGCCGTTACCGATGTAACCATGTTGATAAGAACCGAAGCGGAGGGACCGATCCCGTTTACCAGCTGCAGCATGGAAGGCGGCTGCTTGAACACGGCACCGAGTGAACCGAATTTTTCAAGCAGTCGCTGTGCGATCTCTTTTGTATCTTTCCTGGGCACCGCATAGGTCAGGAGGAGTTCCAGTGCGTCGCGGTCGGAAAACCCCCTTATACCTCCGCTGAGATATCTGTCTCTCAGGCGTTTTCTGTGTCCCTCTTTTGAGATGGTCATTTTTCCAGATAGACAGTGGTTGAAGGGAATGCGAAATCCAGACCCAGGTCGTATACGATCTGCATTACCTTTAGATTGATATCCTCCTTTGTATCAAGCCACTTTCTGTAGTCAATCGTCATGATGAAATACTTCATGTCGATGTCCAGGGAGGAATCACCGAAACCTGTGAAATTAACGTAAACATTATCGTTATCAACTTCCGCGTACTCGCTCAGCATCAGGCGGAGCTGTTTCAGAAGTTCCTTCATTTTCCCGGGTGTGGTGTCGTAGGTTACTCCGATGGTCGAAGCGGTTCTTCTCATCGGGCGTTTGGAATAATTGTTGATGTTGGAATCCATGATTTCCTTATTGGGAAGCGTCACCAGTGTTTTCTCTACCGTTCTTATTCTGGTGGAACGGATACCAATCTCCTCGACTGTTCCGCTTACTCCGTTTACTTCGACGAAATCCCCGACCATAAAGGGTTTATCAAGGAAGATCACAACAGAGGCGAATATCCCGGAGATCGAATCCTGAGCCGCAAGGGCCATGGCAAGTCCTCCGATTCCCATACCTGCGAGTATACCGCTCACAGGATAACCGTTGGACTGCATGTAGAAAATTATACCGATAGCGACCAGGATGAATTTTGCCAGCTTACGGAGGATCGGAACAAGCTGATCGTCCATCCTTGATTCTGTACCGTCTGCCACAGAAGACATCTGCTCGGCGACTGCATCGATGGTTCTCATAAGAAGCCATAGAACGTTAACAGTTAAGAGGAAGAGAAAAACTTTCTGTACCAGAAGCACTGTTGAAGGTGGCAGCGAATGAATAATGATGGAGAGGTAGATGCCGAGAATGATCACCAGAAATGCCATGGGTTTTATGAGGTCCCTTGCAAGCGCTCCTATGAATCCAAGCTTCTTCTCTCCTGTTTTCATCAGAATTGATTTGAGAACATTTCTCAACACAAAAGCGATCAGGACGATTATCAGTGATGTGACAATCCTTCCCAGAGGTATTCCTCCGGTCGTGTAGTTATAGACTTCGGATAGAATATTCATCATCTCAAGTACCTCCGATATGGATTCATGTAAGCTTGTAACCCGGACACAATGAAAAGATCATGACATGGTGTCAACATCATCATCAATTTCCATTATATTCAAACATCAGGCTGTAATGGAACTGATTGATAAAATCGCATTATTACGAGGGGTTGGTTTTGCAGAAACTGGCGGGAATCGGTTTCCTGCTTTTCAGCTGTTGACATTGGTGACCTGTCTGTGCAATTCATTGACGTGTCATATTGAAATATCCTGGAGGTATCTTGGAAGTTAGTAAGATCAAGGACTGGATTCTGCAGCTCTCTCTGGCTCTGATTATATTTTTTGGTTTTCTCCGTCCATATGTAATAGAGGCTTTCAGAATTCCCACTCCCAGTATGGAAGAGACCATGCTCGTAGGAGATCACCTGCTTGTCCTGAAAGTTGAGGAAGGCCAGCAGATACCCTGGACGGATAGAATGAGACCGCTTCTGCACAGTTTCAGAGGGGATGAATTCGGGTTGCTGATGCCAGCCACCAGCGACCCTGCAGTTGGCGAGATACTGATCTTCAAGTATCCCGTAGGGCAGGCAAAAGATTTCGTGAAGCGGCTGGTCGCTGTTTCGGGCGATACAGTTCGGGTTAGCGGTGATACTTTGTATGTGAATGGTGAACCCTCGGAAGACTGGGCGCTTTGTTATCAGGATGAATTCAGCCCGAGTCCGCTTGATCAGGCATGGCCGGACTGTCTTGATCAACTGTACGGTCAGGTTGCTGATCTTGCATACTGGGAGATCAGGAACAACTGCATTATTACTGAAGATAACGTTCTTGCTTACGTTGTTCCCGAGGATCATGTATTCATGATGGGAGACAACCGCGATCACTCAAGCGACAGCAGAGTATGGGGAGCGCTTCATGTTGATCTGATAAAGGGTGAAGCACTTGTAACTTACTGGTCGTGGGTCCCGGGGCATGGCCTGCCAAAATTCGACAGAGTAGCGAGGCTCATCAGGTGAGCGATATTCTTATTGCTGAAGTACTGCCGTTCTCCGCTGTATATCTGGAGAATATTTCAGTGCGTTACATTAATCTTCGAGAGCTGGCCAGGGGAGCGCTTGCAAGTCGGGTTCTTCACCGGGATGGTTACTGGAGGATAGATAACGAAAACGGACCGGTTGCCTACCATGCTATAAAGAATGGCACCCCTTACAGATTCATAGGGCGTGATGTGAGGGGATTGAGTGATTTCATCAGCTGGCTGGAGAGTGATATTACCGAACTCACCATTTCCTATTATTTCCTGGAAGACAGTGTATTGAGATACTTGATGAGATGCTGGACTGAGGAACCTGTTCTGAGAAAGCTGAACGGAGCCAGAGGTCAGATAATGGAACTGTACGAGAAGCTGCTAAACAAAGACAAATCCGGATTGATAAGGGTGGTTAAGGATAACAGGACAACCTTGATTCCCATTATTGACGGTGAAGCTGAAACGGGCTGGATGCCGGAAAAGACGCTTGACGGTCCCGAAATCTGGGAGTTCCTCGAATATGAAGCTGTAAACGGAGGTATCGGTTATTTCTATCCCGGAAAGACGATTTTACTCTCAGGAGTGGGTCTTGATGAGATATCGCTTCTCATAGGTGCATTTAATAATTGGTACATGGTTCTTCTCAGCATATGGTCAGATTGCTTCATACAGTCAGTTAATGTTTTCGGAACGCTCCGTCAGGAAAAACCGGTACTTGGGAATATGGTTTTCATTCCCGATGAAGGGCTGCAGCAGAAAGGTTCATTTGAAGATCCCCAGAGGATTCCAGCTGTACTTTCCAGCCTGATCAAAGCCATCTCAGCGGAGCATAATAATCCCGAAAAATGCCTGAATCTGTTCAAAGATGTGAATAAGGACCAGAGGCATGCTCTTAATTCAGCAGGTTTGAGTGAGTTGATGGGAAAATAAGGTCAGTACCGGTTCAGCTCTGGAGATACCTCTTTATGTCATCCTGGGTTCCCATTATGAAAATATGATCATCTTCCCTGAAAACATCGTCTGGTCTGGGTATCCTGTATTTCCTTCCATCCTCGGTCATACGACCGATATACGCTATGTTCAGACCGAAAATCTTTCTGATATCCAGATCTCTGAGCATTCTTCCCACCATTGCTTCCTTAACTTCCACATGTGCGAAAACAATTCCTCCTGAAAGAGGAAGGTATGATTCAACGCCCTGAAGTGTCAGACGCCTTGCTTCGGTTACGCCCTGTGTCTGCTCGGGTGTGTAGATAAAGTCGGCTCCCACCGCCTTCAGAATACGCGCTTCCCGTTTGCTTGTAGCCCGGCTGTGAACCTTCAGTCCCATGTCCTTCAGGATTTTCGTAACCAGAACATTCGAACCGAAGTCTTCACCTATCGCAACAATCACAAGATCCATGTTGGCGAGACCGTGCGCTTCGAGCATGTTTTCATCGGTACAGTCGAATGCCACCGCAGCAGACACGGAATTGCTGATTTCCTGTATGATCCGTTCGGTTCTATCGATAGCCAGCACTTCAGCACCGAGGTCCTCAAGTTTTGTAGCAAGGCTGAATCCGAAAGAACCGAGGCCGATAACCGCAAATTTCTGTGACTTCAAAACTGTTCTTCTCCGCTCTATCCTATGGTGATTCGTGTTTCAGGATATTTGTAACGCATAACATTCCTTCTGCCGGTCGCAGCAGCCAGTGCAGCCGGACCTATCCGACCGATAAACATCGTCAATATGATTATTACCTTTCCGGTCCAGGTCAAATCAGCAGTAGGACCTGTGGACAGTCCAACTGTGCCGAAGGCGCTCATTGCTTCAAAAATGTAATCAAAAGTACCGTATTCAGAAGAAGTATTCTGCTCCGAGATGACCAGTAATCCAGCCGATATACTGAATGCCACACATCCCAGAAAGAGCAGAGCTGCCGTCCTCTTTATGTCATGAGAAGGTATTCTCCGCTTCCATATTTCAGTAGCAGGTTTATTCCTTACGAGGGATATGACACTCATAAACAGTACACCGACAGTACTTGTCTTGACTCCGCCTCCGGTTCCGCCCGGAGAAGCACCAATGAACATCAGTGCGACACAGAACCATAACATGCCGGGAGTGATGAATGATGTGGGTACGGTATTGAATCCGGCTGTTCTTGGAGTTACAGATCCCAGATACGCGTTGGCGATCTTCTGAGAGATAGACATCCCTGCAAGAGTATTGTTCCATTCCAGAATAAGAAAGAGCAGCATACCGGAGACAATCAGTATACCTGTGACCCACAGCACTAGTTTAAGCTGAACAGACATCCGTTTTCTGGTTCCGCTTTTCATCCTGTGCATCATATGGGCTCCGAGTGTCGTAAGAACCATGAATCCTATGCCTCCGAGTACTATCAGGGTTCCAATAGTAATGGCGATCTCCGGAACATGGGCGAATCCTTCAAGATTGACAGGATTACTGAAAAAACCGCCGGAGGCATCCGCCATGACCGGATTCAGGCTGAATCCCGCATTGCAGAAAGCGGAAATACTGTGAAAGATCGATTGCCATATCTTGAAATTCACAGTCCAGCCAACAGGCTGACCATCCCAGATGATGTATAGAATAAAAGCTCCGACCGTTTCAATGGTCAGTGTCCAGCCGATGATAGAGCCCATCAGTTTTTTCAGATCACTTACGAAATCACTGTCCATAACCCGCGTTAGAGAAGTCGATTCACGCAGACCTGCGTTGTGACCGAGAAAAAGCGCGAAGAAAGCCACGAAGGTCATGATGCCGAGGCCGCCAACCTGAATAAGGAGCAGGATTATAACCTGTCCGAAGAGAGTGAAATCAGCAGCGGTATCACGAACTACCAATCCGGTGACACATGTTGCGGATGTTGATGTAAAAGCAGCATCGACTAAGCTGATATGACCTTCAACTGTGGAATTGGGAAGCATCAGCATAAAAGTGCCGAACGCAATGACTATGGCAAATGATACCGGGAGTATGGCAGATGCGGAAAGGTGTTCAAGAGCCCATGATCCGAGCGAAGCGAGAAGTACACGGATCGAGCATAGAACACTGTATGCTAATGAGATCACAACTAAAGTACTGAACACGTCTGATGAATGAATATTCCCGGAAGCAAGGGTTTTGACAGTAAAGGCAATAATGGCTGCAATATAGATGAATGAAAAGAGAAACAGCCACTTCTCTTCACCGAGACGATCCTTCAGCGAGGATATTTCCATCGGGAGCAGAACCCCTGTCAGGAAAAGCAGTGATGCTGCCAGAATTAAAATATCCCCCGTCATTCGGATATCGGGAGAGTCCGGGGCAAAACCGAACCGAATTGTAAGAATCAGCAAAACGGTTAACGACAGCAGAAGCATTGTGGTTTTGTTTCCCGGGAATCTGTTATCCAAATTACCATACCTCTCGTCTGCGGTTTCAAGCATATTAACACTCTTGGACGGTTCGGTCAAATATGAAAGGGATTAATAATGAATGAAAGAGGGTACAACCGATTTCTTGATCTAAGACCGCTGAATGTTACCAGAGCACTTCCCGGCAGCAGATGCGCCCTGGTAAGCATGAGGGATATTGCTGCTGTCGCTGTTGAGGAAAACGCCATAGTAATGGCAGCGAATATCCGAAATCCGCTTAGCGCACTCGGGATTCTCAAAGCCGCCAGAGAGGTTGATTCCTTCGTCGTTCTGGAGCTTGCCAAGTCGGAGGCTACATATACCGGAGTCAATTTCAGAAATCTGCCATGGTTTGCCATGCAGTACTCAAGCCTTCTCAGTGACGGAGTGGTTTACGCTCTTCACATGGATCATTACGCCATCAAGTCTTCTTCAGACAGAGATGAGTCAGTAGTGACCGTTCCGAACGCAATATCCATGGGATGGACATCCGTAGCGGTTGATGCTTCCCATAATCATGATTACGAGAATCTCATATTCACCCGTGATCTTGCAATGCACATTCCGCCATACATCGGGCTGGAGGTTGAAGTAGGTGAGATTAAGGGTGCCGGCGTAATTACAACAGTTAAGGAGGCTGAGTATTTCATCGGAGGACTTAACAGCTGGGGCATATTCCCCGATTATCTGGCTATCTCCAACGGTTCCAAACACGGCACTTACGATTCATCAAAGGGAGAAGGTGAGGGAATTGACCTCACCAGAACCGGTGAGATAGCAGATGCAATTTCAAAATACGGCTGCGTTATAGCCCAGCACGGAATAAGCGGTACTCCACTTGATAAGGTTGGACATTTCAAGGATTACGGTATTAACAAAGGCAATGTCGGGACACTCTGGCAGAATATTCTTTTCGGACTGGAAATGGATCCGGTAAGCGGAAATGCAGTGATTGAGAACGGAAGCTACATTAAGAGACCTGACAGGGGTATCCCTGTCGATCTCTGGGAAGAGATAGTCGCATGGGCGGATGGAATGGATTACCCCCGCAACTCCGGGAACTACAAGAAAGCGAATCTTCCTTTCCATTACAGAATCATGGGCCTGCCGGAAGAATACAGGAACAGAATCATCGATGAGACGGAAGCATGGGCACTGCGGTTTTTTGAAGCGTTCAATTCCGCGGGAACAGGACGGAAGGTTATCGATAGAATACTCAGCAGGGATGACTGGAATGCCTCGCCACAGCGCAGTATTTCATCTGTAAGGGCCGAATACAGCGCAGCGAACGCTCCGGATGGAGGCTTAGTCACCCAAAGCGGAGAGGATTATTCCGACTGAGAAGGAGAGGTAGCTCTGGAACGCTATGTAATTCGAAACGCCAGAATACTTGATCCCGGACAGGACAGGGATTCCACCGGTGATCTGCTGGTTTCAGAGGGTTTGATAGAGGCTATCGAACCCGGACTTCCGCGGGAGCTGGATGCCGTTGAGATAGATGGAACCGGGAAATGGGTATTTCCGGGGCTGGTCGATATGCATGTTCATCTCAGGGAGCCTGGTGGTGAGGATTCGGAAACCATCGAAACAGGTTTGAAAGCGGCGATTGCAGGCGGTATCACAACTGTCGGCGTGATGCCTAATACATCACCCCCGATGGATTCACCGGAGTCCGTCCTTAACCTGATTCAGACAGCTGCTCGATGCGGGTGTGCAAATGTTATTCCCGTCCCGTGTGTTACGCGGGGAAGATCCGGAAGGGAACTGGTTGATTTCAATGCTCTTCACCAGGCTGGCGTATCCGCTTTCACAGATGATGGAGATCCGGTGTATGATTCGGGTCTTCTTCTGGAAGCTCTTGATGCGGTATACGAGTTCGACGGAGTAATAGTCGAACATCCCGAAGTAACAGATCTTGCCGGCGGTTCAGTGAATAGAGGACGTATTTCTGAGAAGATGGGACTGAGGGGAATTCCATCCGCGGCAGAAACAATCGATGTAGCGAGATGTATGGAAACAGCTTCGAATTCGCGAGGGCATCTTCACCTGACTCATCTTTCTCTGCCGAGAAGTGTGGAGCTTGCGCGGGCGGAGTGCTTCCGTTCCGCTGATGTCACAATTGATGTTACACCTCATCACATCGCCCTCTGCGAGGATGCTCTGCTGGAACACGGGACACTGGCCAAGATGAATCCCCCCCTCAGAAGCAATGAACAGAGAAGAAGCCTTGCGGAAATGGTAAAGGCGGGAATGGTGGACGCTATAGCCTCTGATCACGCTCCGCACGATTATTTTAAAAAAGCAGGCTCTATCGCAGACGCGGCTTTCGGTATCATCGGGCTTGAAACCCTTCTTCCGGTAACTCTTGAGATTCTTTCAGGTTTGCAGATGCCCGTAATCCGAATACTGCATCTTCTGACGTGCGGTCCTGCACGTATTCTAGGCATACCTGTTCCGGGACTTGAGACGGGTAGAAAAGCGGATCTGGTACTGTTCGATCCAAAAGCGGAATACCGATTGTCCGAAACAGGTACTTTTTCAAAATCTGTCAATACACCGTTTTTTGAGCGGAAACTGAAAGGCAGAGTTGAAGCTGTCTGGATGGGAAGAGTGGTATACAGGGATGGTAAATTTGCGAATTAGCACAGGATTTCTGATTTCAGTTCTTGTTACGATTTCCACGAGCTTCTCATGCGCATATTACAATACGTTCTATAATGCCAGAAAAAGCTACGATGCGGCTCTTGAAATTGCCAGAGAGAATCCAGACAACCCGGTTTCATCGGAAGAGCACCTTCTTGATGAGGCTGTTTCCGGTGCGGTGAAAATTCTTACAGTGTATTCTGAAAGCCATTGGGCTGATGACGCTCAGCTGCTGCTCGGAGACGCCCTTCTCCAGTCGGGAAGGAGAACGCTCACAGG
>JBDLJP010000054.1:0-10162 GCA_039714295.1 Candidatus Fermentibacterota bacterium | reverse complement strand
TCTTGATGAGGCTGTTTCCGGTGCTGTAAAAATTCTTACAGTGTATTCTGAAAGCCATTGGGCTGATGACGCTCAGCTGCTGCTCGGAGACGCCCTTCTCCAGTCGGGAAGGAGAACGCTCACAGGCAGCGGTACCTCCGATTTCACGGAAGCGATGATGGCTTACTCCTCGGCTGTCGTAATAACTGAGGAGCAGGATATCCGTGACAGAGCATATACAGGCATGGGGCTTGCTGCCGTCGAACTTGAAAGGTTTAATGACGCTATTGTTTCCTTTGAAAGTGTTTCCCGCAATGACGCTGAACTGTACAATCGTTCCCGGCTTTATCTCATTGAAACCTGTCTTTTGAATGATCAGGCAGATAGAGCCCTTGAAGTGGCGGACAGCCTGGGGATACCGGATAACGACAGTCTTGCCGCTGAACTCACTCTGTGGAAAGGACGAGGACTCATGGAGGTGGGATTGCCGGACAGCGGAGCGGTTCTTGCTCTGGCAGCGGGGGATATGTTCGGAAGAGGAGATGGCTACTATCGATCTCTCACAACAGCAGCGGAGGCTTACCTTCAGGACACCAGGCCCCAAATGGCTGTTGAGGTTCTGAATATGCTTCTCGCGGGATACCGATCGGATCTTGAAACGGCAGTAATCGCACTGCTGAACGGAAAAGCCAGGGAATTGTCCGATGATTATGACGGGGCGATGTTCTCGTACAGATCAGCCGCTGATCTGGACAGGTACAGGGAATACGGTGCTGAGGCTCTCTACCTGAGGGCGCTTCTTCTTGAGCGGGATGACCGGGTGGAGGATGCTCTTGATAACCTGGAGGAACTCACCGGCAGAAGCGGAGATTTTCTCTGGATAAGGCTGGCAGAGAACAGAAGAAATGATCTCCAGCTGCTTGCGGAGTATACCGATGAACTTGGCAGCGATGATATTGAAGACTGGTTCTTAAGGATAATGATAGCTGAAAAGCGATTGGACCTTTACGGAGATGAAGATGCAGATGCTGCTGCAATTCTGATCGAAATTTCAGAGAACGGGCCTGACATGGAAAAAGCGATAGCCCTGGTGACCATGTCGGAGTTACTTCAGGTTGATGAAGATTCTTCGATGTCACTTATGCTTGCAGCCTATTCGCTGAGTGATGCAGGAGACCTGGCCACCATGATAGAAGACAGGCTTGGCCTGCCGAGGGGTCCCGGATATCCGTCCCGTCCTTCAGTAATTCTGGAACATGCCCTGGAGCTGATGGAAGCCTCTGCATTCAGTGAAGCGTGGGAGATACTTGATCCGCTTCTTCAAACGGTATGGAGCAGAATGATAAGACCGGACATACTCTGGGCTTCGTATGTGGCGGGAGAGGGAGCCAGAATTGAAGATGGCATTCTTGAGAGCTACCTGACCGAACTTACAGATGATTATCCTGAAACCGATTTCGGCATGGCTGCTCTGGGCAGGCTGCAGGGCGGTGAGGAAAGCGAAGGAGAATAACCATTATCGATTCAGAGGCACTGATAACTGCAAAGGAAGAGATACTTCCTGGCATATATAAAATAGCATTCGAAGTTCCCGCGTCCTTTATAGATGAAGCACAGCCGGGCAGGTTTTTGCAGCTCGAAGTATCTCATGACTCCTTTCCGGTAACCCGCAGACCGTTAACCATAAGCAGTATTTCGGGAAGCTCCGTTGAAATAATTTTTGAAGCGGTCGGCAGAGGAACCGGGCTTCTAGCGGGTACAGATACCGGCTCATCACTGAGACTGCTGGGTCCCCTCGGCTGCGGATACAGGCTGAATCCGGGGAAATGGCTTCTTATTGGCGGAGGCCTGGGTGCTGCCGGATTTCACGGACTGGCAGCGAGCATTGAATGCGGTCTTCTGCTGCTCGGAGCATCTTCACAGGATAAGCTCCTTACCATTCCAGGTATCGAAACCCTGACAGTTACCGAGGATGGTTCCTCAGGCAGGAAGGGTCTTGTAACGGATCTTCTTGAAACGGTACGGTGGGGATCTTTCAGCAGCATTGCCCTTTGCGGTCCGGTTCCCATGATGAAAGCAGTTATTGAATTGATGCCGCCTCAGGCTCGAACGATTACGCAGGTATCCGCTGAAGCCAGGATGGGTTGCGGATGGGGAGCATGCGAAGGCTGCTCGGTACCGAAAGCCGGAGGAGGGTTCCTCAAGTGCTGCAGCGACGGACCTGTTTTTCCGGCAGATACGATAGACTGGAAGTTATGGGAGGGGATTCACTGATGGATAAATCAGGTAAATGGACTTTATGGAACAGGGAATTCAATTCTCCCATTCTACTCGCCTCCGGTACAGCAGGTTTCGGTCTGGAGCTTATGGAGCAGGATTTTCTTGAGGGGGCAGCCGCTGTTATTTCCAAGGCGACCACGCTGAAACCGCGTGAAGGTAACCCCCCTCCAAGAATTGTCGAGACAAGATTCGGCCTGCTGAATTCAATCGGTCTTGCTAATCCCGGTGTTGAAGAAGTGCTGAAAACGCTGCTGCCGCAGGCAGCAATACTGCCCTGTCCTCTTATCATCAACGTTGCCGGAGAAACTGCTGAGGATTTTCCAGCTGTAATAGAAAGACTGGAAGAATCCTCTGTTCCGTTCGGGTACGAAGTAAATGTTTCCTGTCCGAATGTAGCTGCAGGAGGGATAGCATTCGGAGCGTCACCGGAAATAGTAGAGCGGATCGCAAGCCTTGTGAAAAGTGTTTCTTCAAAGCCGTTCAGCGTGAAGCTTACACCGAATGAAGGCAGTATCGTTGAGTCCGCAAAAGCGGCGCAGGCGGGAGGAGCCGATGCGGTAACCGTCTGCAATACATTCCTGGGCATGAAGATGGATTGGCGGACAGGAAAAGCTCCACTGAAAAGAAACGTCGGTGGTTACTCGTCCCCCGCACTGCTTCCATTAACGGTCGCGCGGGTATTTAAAACCAGCGAGGCTGTCGATATACCGGTACTTGCATCGGGGGGAGTCAACCGCGCGGAGGATATTCTTGAACTGCTCGCGGCTGGAGCTGAAATGGTGCAGGTGGGAACATGGCTTATGAGAAGACCCGATGCTGCCCGGGAACTGAGAGAAAGTATGATCGGCCTGCTTGAAAGTGTTTCTTCTTGATTCGTCTTCTGACTGTACCTCTCATCCTGATCCTTCTGCTTTCCGGCTGTTTACTTCAAACCAACCCGGTTTACCGTTCAGGAGGCATCTCCGCATCGGGGACTGTTGCAGGATTTCGGCAGCGGGGAGTTGCTTCATATTACGGAGACGGATTTCACGGTAACCTCACTGCCAACGGAGAGACTTTCGACATGTACGCCCTTACCTGCGCGCATCTTACACTTCCTTTCGGCACTGTTATCCTTGTTAAAAATCTGGACAACGGCAGGGAGGTTATGGTCAGGGTGAACGACAGAGGGCCATACGTGGGAGGCAGAATAATCGACCTTTCCACCGGAGCCGCAGAGGATCTGGGAATGCTGGATGCCGGTATCGCGAACGTTCTTTTGAAGGTTCTTAACTGAAGATGCATCAATTAAGGGGATTAAATGAGTGATACAAGACTGTATGTAGCCGTGACAAGTCGAGAGACGGCAAATATGAAAGCGCTCTACAAAGAGCTGTCAGGTCTTCCTGTGGGGCTTAAAGTAGGTCTGGAGCTTTTTGTGAAGGAAGGACCATCTTTCCTGGATGAGATCAGGGGAGCCGGATTCCAGCTGTTTCTTGATCTTAAGTTCCATGACATACCCTTCACCGTAGCCGGAGCTGTGAAATCCGCCTGCCTCTTTGAACCTGAACTCATTAACATTCACGCTTCCGGTGGAATGGATATGATGAAGGCTGCCTCGGATGCCGTTACTGGAAAGACCAGAATACTTGCGGTTACAGTTCTAACAAGCCTGTCATCTGCGGACCTGGATTACCTCGGTTTCGAGGGAGAGCCTTCGGTTCTCGTGAAAAGGATGGCAGTATCAGCGAAGAAAGCCGGTATTCACGGCGTGGTATGTTCTCCTCTGGAAGCTTCACTTGTAAGGCAGGCTACCGATTCTGATTTCCTTATCATCACGCCCGGCGTCAGACCCTCGGGAGCTTCGAAGGATGATCAGAAACGAACTGCAACCCCCTTTGACGCCATCATGAATGGCGCGACAGCCCTTGTTGTCGGCCGGCCTGTCACTCAGGCTCCTAGTCCACGCGCAGCTGCTGAATCAATCCTTGATGAAATATCGCAGGCTCTCCGCAAACGGTAGCAGTTGAATCAAAGGAGCTGGCTGCTCAGAATAGGTTTACTGGTTGTTTCTGCCGTTCTGCTCTGCCTGTTCATACTGTTCGGAATCGATGCAATCGCATCATTCCCGGTACTATCAGCCCTCAGAGAAATAGATCCATCTGTCTCCGTAGGGAATATCGATATCGCTTCAGGTATACTCCTGCTGGAGGATGCTCATCTACCGGATAAAGAGCTGTTCCTGCGGACAGTCGTGCTCTACTGGAGCGGCAGTCCGCTGAATCCTGTTGTCGACAGCATTCTGGTTCACGGCGGAACCTGGAAACCGCAACTCAGCACAGGTTCGGATGAGGAGACCGGAAGAGGCAGGGACCTGCCGCCCGGAAGGTTCGACAATTTCGAAATAATCAACGGTCATGATTCTGCAGTCATATCAGGCGTGTTCTCAGGACGTTCCACCGGGGATTCACTTAGTCTGAATCTGGAAAGCAGCTGGGGAATGGGCAGTGGTTGTGTGTTCTTCGGGGAGCAGCGGGACAGTATTCATGTCAGCTGGTTTCATTGCGGCAGGCTTCCAGCGGATATCCTGACCATGCCCCGGATGCTGAGGGGATTTGAGATCGAAGGCAGCATTTCAGCGTCCAGAGGTGATCATTTCCGCGCGGAAGGAATAATAACCGAAGTGGATGGAGAATCAGCGGAAGTGTATTTCGAACTGGACGATTCCTCCGGCTCGCCGGAAGTCAGGCTCTCATCCGATCTTGAGAATGTGAAGGATGTCCTTATAGCCAGGGCTGAAGCTTTGCTGGGAGATGTTTACATCGATTTCCAGCCCTCGGGATACTTCACACTGGAATTCATAGACGAAAACACCGTCGGAATCTCCGTTGATGCAATGCTTGATTCAGTACGATTGTACTCACCCTCTCTTGCCGGTGACACGGTGAATACCGCTGCGGTATTCAGATTCAACGGGACAACCTGCATAAGCACATGGGAAGTCAGTATCGATTCAGGTTCGATCGTGTTCGGAAATGTACCTGTGAATTTTAATTTCTATGGAAAATTCAATGATCACACCCTGCTTTCTTTCCGGCTCTGGAACGGTTCCCTGCCGGGTGAGGATATTACTTCATCTGTCCCGCACGCCCTCCTCGGCCCCCTGGAAGGCCTTCAGCTGGGCGGGGAAGCGTCTTTTAACATTTTTGCTGAACTCGACTGGGAAACTCCCGACAGTTCCGATTTTCAGGCTCATGTGGATGTTTCGGATCTGAATGTTCTGGCAAGCCCGATCTCAATCGGTCAGCTCAGATACGGTGGATCCTGCCTTATGCGTGACAGCTGGAGCAATCGAAGGAGGATATATCTTGATACACTTCCGAACCCCGGATTCATGCTTTTTGATTCCCTTCACCCGTCTTTTGAAGGGCTGCTGAAATGCGCTGAAGACGCCACTTTCCGCTACCATGACGGTTTCTGCGAGTATCATATCAGGAATTCCATAAGGGCGAACATGAAAAGCGGTGAATTCACGAGGGGAGGCTCTACGATAACCATGCAGCTTGCCAGGAATCTTTTTCTCGGCAGGGAGAAAACCTTCGCCAGGAAAATACAGGAAGTGTTTCTTACCTGGAGACTGGAGGCATACCTCTCCAAGGATAGAATGCTCGAGATTTACGCAAACATCGTCGAAATGGGCCCTGATGTGTTCGGTTTCGGGGAAGCTGCGCAGTACTATTTTGGCAGGGATTTCGTGGATCTTTCGACAAGACAGGTAGCTTACCTAGTTTCAATTCTGCCTGGTCCGCGCCTTTATCACAGGTTCTACAGGAACAACAGTGTGCCCTATTACTGGGAAAATTACCTTGACAGGCTGATAAACATCTCCGAGAACAGAGACTGGATAAATCCTGATTCCGCCTCCCGCGCCAGAGCGGATTCGATTGTATTCAGTCCATGAGCAAGTGGGGCCGGAAGTGGGGTCGTTTATTGGGGTCGTATCTTGAATTTTGACATTTCATTTGCTCAGACATTTACGAATGTCAAAATTCAAGATACGACCCCAATAACGGTTTATCATAACTGTGGGATGGTGTCAAGGAAAAAGAACCTGCTTCGAAGCGAATGCTGGTGAGAGATGCCTTGAGGGTTTATTATACGTGATACATATAAGTACGGATGCAACTCGTTAACAGGGAGTTTTTATGGGTGAACCTAAAGCTAAGGCCAAGGCTGTCGAACTGAGGCATGATGGAAAAACCTACAGAGCAGACAACAGAGACGTATTTTTCAAATGGGCGCGGGAACACAGAATATCACTTGATGACAGTTACAGGATAGCGGGAACCGACAAATGGATACCTGTAACCGCAAATAACGAGCTCAACATTCTACTGGACCCGGAGAACTGGTGGAAGGTCAAGATGGGCGGCAAAACCTTTGTTGCGCCCGACTGGGCTGCCATTGTCAAATGGGCAAAAGAGGGCAGACTGTCCGTAGATGTCCAGATTGAAGGACCGAAGACCCCTCCGGGAGGAATCCTCGGTAAGGCATCCACGGAACTCTCCCCCTATCTGCGTGAATGGGTATCAGATGACCCGGACAAGAAGCCGGTAAGACTTCGTTTTGATGACAGGATTTTCATCCCCGGCAGTGTGGACACACTCAAGAAATGGATCCTTGAATCCCGTGTACCCATGGAGGCTGAAGTTTCAATTCAGGGTGAATTGTGGCAGCCTGTAGCGGATTGCGGGTACTTTGACCCGGAACTGTGGCCGACTGAAGCTTCACTGATATCTGCGAATGACGGAAATGTACCTGTCAGCCGTTCCAAGCCCCCCAGATACAATTCCGCATCTAAACCTCCGGAGGTCGAAAAGCCGCAAACCAGTGTAAGGGATGAGCCTGTATATACGGAGGGAACCGGTTCAGATCGGGCTGAAGCTGCGGCTGTAGCGAACAGGCAGGATAAACGCTACCGGATTACTACATCCTACGGAGAGGATTACACATTCGAGAACCCGGAAGAAGTCCTTTCACTTCTGAAGCGGAAAAGGATACACAGTTTCGACGAGGTAAGACATCCGGATCTTCCGGATGGTTTAATGTTCGTCAGCGAATATCTCCGTGAATTCATGCCGAATAAACGATCCTTTATTCTTCTGCTGATTCTGACGATTCTGTTCGGAGCCGCTGGAGTCGCGGCAATCGTGTTCCAGCAGCCGGATGCGCAATGGATGATGATCGGAGGAATTGCATCGTTGGCGATAGCCCTGGTGCTTCTGATCCGGATGATCTGGAAAAGATAATATGAGGATCACCGATCTCATCGCTGCAACCAGAGATGGAATCAGGATTCCGGGAGATGATATCTACGAATTCGCAGCGGCAATAGGTTCGGGAGAAATTCCCGATTACCAGGCTGCTGCCTGGCTGATGGCTGCCTATATAAAAGGTCTTTCAAAAGAAGAAACCCTCGCTCTGACATTCGCCATGCGAGACAGTGGTTCCGTTATGAAGTGGAGTGATGGACCTCCCCTCGCAGATAAGCACAGCACCGGCGGAGTAGGCGATAAGATCTCGCTGATACTTGCACCCCTGATCGCGGCAGCCGGACTGAGGGTCCCGATGATAAGCGGAAGAAGCCTAGGACATACCGGAGGTACGCTGGACAAGCTGGAATCGATACCGGGAATGAATGTTCAGCTTCCGCTTTCTGAGTTCATCGAGCTTGTGGAAACAAACGGAGTAGCGATGACCAGTCAGACCGATGATCTGGCCCCGGCAGACAGATTGCTGTATTCCCTCAGGGATGCCACATCAACTGTAACCTCGATTCCCCTTATCAGCGCCAGCATACTCAGCAAGAAACTTGCGGAGAATACCGATGTTCTTGTGTTCGATGTGAAGGTGGGCAGCGGTGCTTTCATGAAGCAGCTCCCGCAGGCTGAAAAGCTTGCGCGCGAGCTGAAGGGTATTGCCTTGGAAGCTGGAGTGAAGGCCGAAGCCCTCATTACAGGAATGGACTACCCCCTTGGCATGGCAACCGGCAACGCCCTTGAAGTTCGAGAGGCACTTGATGTTCTTGAAGGGGCAGGCCCTCCGGATGTGAGGGAACTTTCAATAATGCTCAGTGCTTCGATGCTGCGGCAGGCCCGGCCGTCCCTGTATCCTGATAATGCATCGGCTGCCAGTATCTGCACCGAGCTGCTGGACAATGGTTCTGCAATGAACAGATTCATTACTATGGTACGGGCTCAGGGAGGTGATCTGGAAGCTTTCCTGTCTCTGCCCGAGGCTCCTGTTAAAATGGAAGTCATGGCATCCCGCTCCGGATACTGGAACGGAATGAACGCATGGGAGGTTGGAGAAGCTGTCCGGAGCATTGGAGGGGGCAGGTACAGTATGGATCACAGAATTAAACCGGATACAGGCTGGGAGCAGCTTATCCCGAGTGGTACCAGGGTTGCCTCCGGTGATATACTTGGCCTGGTGCATGCCAGGTCAGAAGAAGATGCGCTCAGCGCGTCGACAAGGATTTCAGGTGCGGCGCAATGGGATCTGCCTGCGCAGCCGCTTATCAGGAAAGTAATATGAAAACGATACCGCAGATCGATATAAGATCTATTCCAAAACAGCTTAACGATGCGGGTATTCTTTCGGATACCGGATTGGAAAGGCTTTCCAGGTTCGATGATGTTACAGATGAAAATGTACTCACTGTACTGGTGTCGCGAGGTCTGGTAGCCGAAGAGCTTCTTTACAAGTTTCTGGCAGGGATTGCCGGGCTTCCTTTCAAAGTTCTGGACCCGCTCGAACTTGATTATCAGGTAGTTACAGAACTCCTGCCGGGAGCTTATGCCCAGAAACACAATCTGGTGATTTTTGATGAAGTCGAGTCTGTTCTGAAGGTGGCAACAAGCAGCCTCTGGGACGCTACACTTCTTGATGATCTGGTTCATATGCTGGGCAGGGACATCGAATTATATGTTGGAAGACCGTCCGAGATAACAAGAGTTATCAGACAGTTTTACGGACTTCACGGATCGATCACTGCAGCGGTCAAAGAGCTTGATTCAAAGGATGGAGTTGATCTGGGCAACCTGGAGAGGTACGTTTCCAGCAAGACAGACCAGAAAGTTGAATCCACTGATCGTCCTATCGTTAACGCTGTCAGCCATCTTCTTCAGTATGCCTTCGAGGAGAACGCCAGTGATATTCACATTGAACCCCATAGAAAGGGAACTATTGTAAGACTGAGGATCGACGGTGTCCTTCACGATATCTACAGAATACCCAAGAAGCTTCATCTCCCCATTATGTCTCGTATTAAAACGATTGCCGGGCTCAACATCGCTGAGAAAAGAAGGCCGCAGGACGGCAGGATCAGAACCCACTTCGAGGGAAAACCTGTTGAGATGAGGGCTTCGACCATTCCTGTCGCTTTTGGAGAAAAAGTGGTTCTGAGAATTCTGGATCCCGCCCTGCTGATGCAGGATCTCGCCATGCTTGGTTTCGATAACGATGACCTGAGCAGGTTTAAGAATGCGCTCAGTAAGCCCAACGGTCTGATCCTGGTTACAGGCCCCACCGGAAGCGGTAAAACAACTACTCTTTATTCTTCACTCACAACTCTGGCTACCAAAGAGAAAAATATTACCACCATTGAAGATCCTATTGAATTCGTCACGAACGAATTCAACCAGATAGCAGTTCAGCCTGCCATTGATCTGACTTTCGCGACATCGCTGAAGTATATTCTGCGGCAGGATCCTGATATCATCATGGTGGGAGAGATACGTGATAAGGAAACAGCCAGAAGCGCAATGAGAAGCGCCCTTACCGGGCATCTTGTTCTCAGTACTCTTCATACGAACGATTCCGCTTCCACCGCCACAAGATTGATTGATATGGGTGTTCAGCC
>JBDLJP010000053.1:0-10203 GCA_039714295.1 Candidatus Fermentibacterota bacterium | reverse complement strand
CTTTCCTGCGCTTACGCTTCTTCCTGATACCACCGGACTGGTCCCATATCTCATTCAAGACTCTCAGACCTGCGATTGAGGTTCTTTCGGCTGCGTCGGCTGCCTCCTGAATCAGCTTCCTCTGTTCATAGGTAATAGGCCTCTTCCCTGACCGGTTCAACCGAGCAATGATGTCCACCCTTGCCATGCATCACCTCATTCCAGATGTCGTTGTCAAGGACCACTAACCTGGAGCATCACTCATAGCCAAATAATAGGAAAGTGGATTCTCCGCAATCCTATAACCTACTTCAGAAACAGCTATCCTTACGCAGATGTCTCCATTTCCCTGCCTAAAACTGAGCATACTGCCCGAAACAACCCAACGTCAACAAAACAAGCAGAGGATAAACTCATGAACACCACATCCGGACGTACCTGTTCTATGAAAGTGATAACCTTCATCTGTCCTCCGCACTTCGGGCACTTGGGAGCGTCAATATCCCAGACCTTCTTGAGAAGAGCAGCCCACAGCTGTCTTTCTGCTACGGGAACAAGCGGGACGATCTTTCATGCAGGAGGAGATTGGTTTCTCTTCGACTGCTATTGTCGGTAAAATGCCCTGGCGACGTTCTCTTCCCCTCCACGCCTGGCTGTACGCCCCGTAGTATATGACCTGCTTTGCTCCCTTCTTGGGTAGCAATCGGAGCAGGAATGGTCTTGGGGCACGGGATTCAGAAGGACACCAGATACAGCTATTTCAGTAAAACCATCTTCCTGACCTCAGAATAATTACCCGCCTGGATACGATACAAATAGACTCCTGATGGTTGACCTTGAGCGTTCCAGACAAATTGATATTCACCTGATGAATGATCACCTTCAGTCGAAATCTCTACTCTACGACCGAGGACATCGTAAATTTCAATCATCACCTCAGATGGTTCGGGTAAAGAGTAGTGAATCGTTGTTGATACAATGAATGGATCAGGGAAGTTTCCGGTAATCAGATAAGATGGAGGTGGATTATTCTCATATTCATGAATACCAGTAGTATCCGGGCTTAGCAAATAACCATGCGTTTCCCCATTCGGGGCTTCACCTGTGCCCACAATTTGACCCAGGTTATTAATATCAGATGCAGATTTGAGAATCCAGTTCGAACCAGCGGGGATGAGTTGATTTAGATTGGTCATAACTCCATCCTCCCAGATAAATGCCCTGGAGGATCCACCGGACAGACTTGTATTCATCCAGCCAATGATCTGACAATTGTCGTTAATTGCTGATGCAGCCCCTCTAACGTAACCCGGTAATAGCTCGAGTTCGATAATGCTTCCATCATCCCATAGGCAAGGGATTGTTACAGTAAGAAACGGATATGTGGATTGCTGATGCGAAGATGATCCGCATATTTGACCACTCTCATTAATATCGCTTGCTGCGCTGTTGATTTCTCCAGGAAGTACACCAAGGTCTGTAATTCCACCACCAGTCCACAGGCAAGCGTGATTAATCAAAGTGTCGGGATTGTAGATTTGAGCGTATCCGACTATTTCTCCAATCTCGTTGATTCCGTTTGCCGAACTTCTTTCACCACCTAAAGTACCGAGACTGGTCAAAGTGTCACTTTCCCATATCCAGCCGAGTGACCCCCCACCTGGACCAAGCATAAACGAATATCCGACAATCTGATTAGCGTTATTAATATCTGTGGTTGAGCTGTAATCAAGGTCGGGTAAAGTTCCCAGATAAGTCCAGATACTATCTTCCCATAAATAAGCATATTGGCTCTGGAATTCACCATTGGCAAAACCAGCTGTCTGATTTGAATCGTTAATGGCATTCGCACCGCTGACCAGATATACTGACGGTGTTCCAAGATCGTGCATCATTACACCATCCCACACATATCCATGCTGTGCGCCGCTGCTTACACTCGACAACCCAACAACGTAACCCTGTTCATTAAGATCAGAAGCACCGCTCCATATTCCACCAAGAGTACCAAGATCTGTAATAAGGTATTCGTCAGCAAGTGCAATTGTGCTAGCAATTAACAGTAATGGACCTATTATTAGCTTAATTGATAGAGTGATTTTCAAATACATGGAAATCCCTTCCCAAGCCTTCGGCCCGGAACAGGATCATTGAACCGCCCCGGTTATTCCGGAGACTTTGTTGTTAGAGTCCCGCTACCATGGCAGGCTCTTCCTCGTGTTCATAGTATAAGTCCTCGAACTCCCTGGGAGGTATATCACCGATCGGCTCGAATATTCTCTTGTTGTTGAACCAATCAACCCAGCTTAAAGTTTCGAATTCAACCTGATCCATTCCACGCCAGGGACCCTTCCGGTGAATCACCTCCGTCTTGTACAGACCGATGATCGACTCGGCCCCGTAGTCCTCACGGTGATCTTCAATGAATGAAGTCATCTCCTGGGTTTGCGATCGAGCTCCGCCTGGGCGAAAAAAGCCGAAGCCTTCCTCAGTATCTCGTTCGTCTTCCGAAGATCACGATTCTCACGCTCAAGCTCCTTGATACGGGTACTCCTTCCCATGCTCCATCACCATCCGAACCGCCCGTTCCCGGACCTCTGGAGAGTACATTATTCGTTTAGTTGCTATCCGAACCCTTCGCCTTCAGGCGAAGGTGTTCAGTATGAAAATGAAATGCTGTCAAGGGGAAAAGCGGTACCCTGAAGTACCGCCTTCCGATGAGAATATGTGATTATACTCGTGCTACTCTTCCAGCTGTTCCTGCTCGGCTGCCAGAGAATCCTCAACGATTTCCAGGTACTCTGTCCATTCTTCCCTGAGGTCATGGATGTCGCTGGTTTCTCTCAGGCTTCTGATAATTTGCTCAGATCCCAGCATTTCATGGCCGTACTGGGCTGAAATGTACGTCAGTGTCTCCATATTCTGATCCTCAGCGGAGATCTGTCTTGAGAGTATTTCGGCAATAACACAGCTTGTTCCGATCATGAAGGGTCCGATGATCTGGAATTCGGGGGCGATAGGCGCTGCTTCAGCAAACTCTGCGGAATAGAGTATTCCCCCTGCAGCTTCCGGGTCCATTCTGGAGTTAACCCGGACCTGCGCCGCTGTAAAGGAGGGAAGCGAATGAATTTCAATCGACTCGCCGGAAGCGTAAGTTGCAAGATTTACACCACTGCTTTGAATATCATCCATTACTTCCTGAGCCCTGGCTCCTGCAGCCTCCCTTCTGAGAGTATACATTGCCACCTCGTTGAGAAGACCTGAATTAAGGGCTTCTTCGTACAAAGCTGTATCTGCCGGGAAAAAGTCCAGTCTCCGGACGATGGTGAATGCCGGGTATCCGCCCATGTAGGAAGGATTGAAAAATACAGGACCCATCTCATCTCTCCAGAGCGTGTCCGAAGCAAATGCTATGAGTTCTTCGGAAACGGCACCTGAAAGAGGTGTATCCTCCTCAACCAGCATTTCACCGAAATCAAGAACAACCAGAGAATCAGGTACAGCAGGAATGTACTCCGCGAGCATGTCCTCCATGCCCAGCTCCAGATCCCACATAATCCTTCTTACCGTTGAGAACTGGGGAAGAACTGGTATTTCCCAGCTCTGCAGAAATAGTGTGTCGTCCTGAACAGATGCTGAATCAAGCGTAAAGGGAATAGAGGACTCGCGGAGCGAATCAAGAAGCAGGACATGATAGCTTCTGATTGATGGATTTGCAGAGTACATGCTCAGGAAAGGTTCTGTTCGCTCTCCCGCTTCAAGTCTGATGCCGTCCCCGAAAACTCCCGCGATCTGAGACCTTGTGGCTACTATCGGCTCACCCGGAGCTGAATATACGAGAGAGTCGATTCGGTTCATGGTGACTTCCAGATCTGATTCCACAGGCAGCACCTGAAAGGTGATATACCTTAAAAGAGAACCAGCAGGTTTGACGAAGAACTCCGGTCTGGTCTCGTAGAACTCGCTTAGATACTCTTCCCCGGGTAGGGGGGAGTCAGAGTCGATGACTATGTACCTGGCTGTTATCTGTCCTCGAGTATCAAGGATCAGATAATCAACCTCGGCAAGGCTGGCCATGCTGACCATTCCGGAAGCAAGAGGGAATCTCAGAGCAGTAGCGCTCATATATGTCTGGTAGAGGTACTGCTGGTACGCTCCAGGCTGCTCTGATTTGATCATTTCGAGATATTCTCTCGGTGTCATTTCACCAAGATTCTGCATTCCGATCTGTGCGATAAGCAGTTCCTCAGCCTGTTCCACGGTGAAATCCTGCCAGTTGTGAGCTCTCATGTATATTCCCTGAAGTTTCTGATCTATAAGACCCTGAAAAGCTTCCTCAGATATCTGAGAGCTCATGAGAAGCATCATGGACTCAGGATCAGGATTACCGCCGCGCTCCAGCATTGTGCGGTACTGCTGATTCCAGGATTGAAGAGTCTGCTGGTACTCATCAGGCAGAATATCTTTGCCGTCTACTGTAGCGATAGGGCGTTGATATGGATTTCTGGGAGTGTTATCTCCCTCTCCCATACCCCATCTCAGAAAGATAAGAGCAACAAATATGACAATTGTAGCAATCAGGAATATCTTAGCATTATCTCTTAACCAGGTTAACATCATTCTCCCCCGAAATTGGAATGGTTTTTTGAAGAGGCAAAAATACACACCTTCAATGCATTATGCAAGGTCTGTCAAGATAGACTAAGGCAGAAAAAGGCAATATGAAAATTAAGAAATTCAGTGAAATGCACAATCTGGTCACTGCTGCTTCAGGAGGAACCGTACTTGTGACTGCCGGATCTGACCTTTACCAGTCCGGACGGCTTCAGAGTGCGATTATCAACAGATTCCGGAAAGAACTGGAATATGATATACTTCGATTCGATGCTCTTGAACTGAAAGAGGGTGATCTCAAAAGACATCTGCTTGAGAATTCGCTTTTCTCTGCGGGTAAGCTGATAATTGTGTCGGGTATTCATAAACTCGGAAAGGCTGTGGTACCAGAACTGCTCGATGCCGTAAATGAAGGGCTAAGTGATACAGCTCTTTTCATGTCATCTGAGAAAGTTCCAAGAGAATCTGCGATTCTTCGAAAACTGGAGAAGGCAGTGCCTTTCTATATCTGCTATGAACCTTTCTACAAGGATATGCCCGGCTGGGTGAAAAGAATTGCTGATGAGGAGGATATCAAACTTACGCGTGATACTCTCCAGCTTCTCATAGAATATTCAGGGAGGAGCCTGCAAAGACTGTCGGATGCCGTTAGAAAACTGGCTCTTTACCATGGCCCGGGAGCCCGGATTGACAAAGAGAGAATGATAGAAGTCATATCGGGAAAGGGAGGGGCTGATGTCTTCCACCTCGGAGATATGATATTCTACAACAGAAGAGGAGAAGCGATGGATGCCGCCTGGTCACTTCTGCAGTTCGGAGAGGAACCGCTTACGATGATTTCTTACCTTTTCAGTTCATGGCAGAAGGTTATCAGGGCAATCGAAGTAGTTGAGGGAGGCGGAGACAGTCGGAAAGTCTCATCGGAAACAGGAGCGAGATATCCGCTTCTCGACAAGCTCATGAAATTCACGGAAACCGCCTGCAGGGTTGATACAGCAGTTGCTGCAGAGGCGTTTGCGGAGGCTGACCATGGAGTAAAAACAGGTGCTGATCTTCTTCTGGTATTTTCGAAGTTGATCTTCACCTTGACAAGCGGACAGTTATAAACGAAAATTGAGCTTGTATTAAATATTGACTGAAAGAGAATAGATAATCAATTCTAGGAGGAGACCATGGCAGAGGTACTAGAAAGAAAGATTCTCGACCTGCTGGATCGCAGGGAGGAATATGTCGGTCGTCTGAACAATCTGGAAACCATGAAACCGGATACTAATACCAGAGTGTACCAGAAGATCCGAGCGGATTACAGTACCAAACTCCAGATGGTACTCGAGAAGATTAACGAACAGAGGGGCTCCCTCGAGAAGAAGGCAAAAGAACTAGCTTCTCAGATCAGCGATAAGGAAAAGATTTTCACTGATCAGTCGGATCAGGTTGATGAACTCCAGATCAGAGCAAAACTCGGAGAATTCAATCATGAAAATGATAATTTCAAGAATGAACTCAATCAGTCCGAATCCGATCGCGACCAGACTTCAGTATCCCTTGATAAGCTTCGGAAGGAACTGAACGATCTTAACGGTGTACTCAGTGATGTAGACCATGCAACCTCCGCCGGTGTCCCGGGTCTTGATGCATCGACGCAATCCGTACAGACTGATACTGTTTCTGATGATATCATCGATATAGAAGATGATGAACTGATTGAAGAGGTCGGAAGTGATGATCTCGATGTAGATATGGATGATATTTCAGATGAATCGGAAGAGAACAAGTGCCCCAGCTGCGGGCATCGCAATCCTCCTCATCTGGTAGTCTGTGAAGAGTGCAATGCTGAACTTGAGGATCTCAGTCAGGATCTGGATGACGAGTTCGACTTTGACGATATGGACGTTGATATCTAGATAATCTGATATCGGTCAGAAGATATGGGCTGCCGGGTAACCGGCGGCCCTATTTCTTTCTGTTCAGAATGAACTTTTCGGCAATCTGTACCGCGTTCAGGGCCGCACCTTTTCTAAGGTTGTCCGCGAGGACCCAGAATTGAAGAACCGACGGGTCACCGGGATTATTTCGTATTCTATCCACGATAACGATGTCGGTGTTTTCCACAGTAAGAGGTGAAGAACCGGATTCCGAAACGGTAACTCCCGGGGATTCCTCAAGTATTCTGACAGCTTCATCTCTTTGAACAGGGCTGGCGAATTTCACAACTACAGCTTCTGTGTGCCCTGTTCTTACAGGAACCCTGGCAGTTGAAGCGAATACGGGGAAATCCATTCCCATTATCTTACAGGTCTCATTCATCAGCTTGACCTCTTCGCTGCAGTAGCCGCCTTTATCCGGAAGACCGATACTGGTGATCACATTCTCGTGGATTCTGCCAGCAGCGTTTGCAGTTAAGGTTCCGTTCTGCTGTTTTTTCAGTTCTTCAAGTGCTGGTGTCCCGGCACCCGAAACCGCCTGGTATGTGGATACAGAGATCCATTCGATTGTTCCAAGCTGCGCAAGAGGATTAAGAGCCACCACAAGCTGGATGGTTGAGCAGTTGGGATTGGCAATGATATTTTCGTTTCCTGTAATAAGATGGCCGTTAACCTCCGGAACAGCCAGAAGAACATCCGGGTTCATTCTATAGGCGGAAGAATTATCTATTACAAGTGCTCCTTCTGCAATGCACATAGGCACCCAATTTTTTGCTATATTTGCAGAAGTCGCACCAAAGAGTATCATTCCCCTGTTGATTGATTCCGGTCTTATAATTTCAACCGGGTATTCAATGTTTCGATACCGGACGATTTTCCCTTCAGACCTGTCTGAGGCAAAGGGATGAAACGACACTGAAGGAAAGGAACGATCCTGAAGCACCTTGATAATAGTTTCGCCAACAAGTCCTGTTGCTCCGACAACACCGCAGCTGATCATACTTTCACCTCCATATACCATAACCGATACATATCTGCAGCAATTCTCTGGTCAACCCTCACAATTATATCATGCTCAGGTACACGCATCAGTTCCATGGATCATCGCAATACGGATTCACCAGCACCAGCATCCCGGAATCAGATGGTCCTGCCGGTTCTTCAGGGGGGAACAACCGGTTGTATTGAACTATCTTCAACTGATATACCTGCTTCACTGGCTGCCACAAGCGATATTCAGTACAATCCCGATCGTTTTCCAGGCAGGGGCGACATAAAAGAACTGGTTGAGCAGATACTCAGAAGCGAAGGAGTACCCCGTGAAATCGGTGCACTTGTCTGGATTGAGAGTGATTTTACCGTTGGCTGTTACTCCAGAGTGGGAGCTGCCGGTCCATGGCAGCTGATGCCCACAACCGGACGTGAGCTTGGTTTGAAAATAGATGATTACATCGATGAACGATATTCCTGGGTTGCTTCCACAAGAGCGGCCGCAAGGTATCTGACACATCTGCATAACATTTTCGATGACTGGTCTCTTGCAGTTGCAGCATACAACTGCGGTCCGGGAAGGGTTCAGGCGGGACTTCGGCAGGGAGGCAGCACTTTCGGTGAAATAGATCTCCCGGGTGAAACTGACGCTTTCGTTCCCCGTTTTGCTTCAGCCGCTGAGGCTTATGTTCAGGTAGAACTTGATTCGGATAAACTTGCTGTCGTCTGGGTTCCATCAGGTTTTGATCTGAGACTGCTTGCCGCTGAAACCGAGATCGACATTGATATACTTATGGATCTTAACAGGTCATACCTTATGGAAAAAACACCCGCAGATGGCGAAGCATGGGAAATACTCGTACCTGCTGCATATGCCGGTGAAGTGTTCAATGCTTCCTGGACTATCGATCCTGCAAGGTATATCGTGAAAGAAGGGGATAGCTGGAGCTGGATAGCTTCTGCACTTGGTGTGTCATCAGAAATTCTAATGGGGCTGAATCCGGCAGGATCGCTTCAGCCGGGGATGTATATAGACATTCCGGAAAGTCAGCGTCAGCCCGTGAATGCCGGATACATTGAAAACCCCCAATTCCTGAGGTACACCGTTCGCATGGGTGACACGCTCGGTGAGATCGCAGCAGGTGTAGGTGTGAGTTCCAGGGAGGTGGCCCAGTGGAATGAAATGTCGCCTGGAGATACCATATTTCCAGGAGATGTCCTTCTGCTCCGCCGTTCCGGCGGTTCATCGGATCAAGAACAGACAGAACCCAGCCCCACCCTTCCCGCTGCTGATGAAATAGATATAGTATCGGGTGGAGGAAGAGTTGAGCATACAGTTAATGAGGGAGATACTCTCTGGGATCTTGCTATAAGATACGGTGTTTCCATAGAACAGATTATGTTCCTCAATTCACTGGATGATAATGTACTGTCTTTAGGGAACATTCTTGTAATTATACCCGAGTAGGTGAGTGAGAATAATGGCATTGTTTGAATCGGGACCCAGAAAAATACTGAAAAAGATCAGAAAATTCGCCAGTGAAGGCAGTGTTAACAGGGTTTCCTCCACTGTTAAAGAGGAAAAGGGTATTCTCCTTGAGGAAAGTACTGTCGCACTGGAACTGGTTGAACTCCTGCTTGACATCGGTCATCCGAATCTCGCTGCGAGTGTGGGCGAAGAAGTCATGCACCGTCACAGGCCGATAGCCAAGGAAGTTCGGAATCTGTTCATAGGCAGGTTGAATGAATTTTCCAGATCCACAGACCTTTTAAGGGTAATCTGGAAAAGCTACATTGATATGCACGACTACAGGAGCGCCATAGATACACTCCGGAGAGCTGATGAGATTACTGTTACTAATCTCTTCGAAGTTATCAGAGAAAAGATGCACAGCTCAATGCGCTTTGACGGTACTGTTCACCCCGAAGCTGACCAGGATTCCCTGGTGGAGTGGGGGTTGTGTCTGCATCGCGAAATCAGAACAGGCGAAGCAATAGATTTTCTCTGGAAAGTATCCAGGGAGGTTGAGTTTCCCCACCGCGACATATCCCTTCTGGCGTTCTGGATGAGTAATCAGGTCAAGGATCTGGACAGCAGTTATCTCACTTCACTTATGGGCATTGCAGCGGTCTCCGGAAAAATGAACCGGGCACTGGAATTCGCAAGCAGGCTATCGGACAGCGAACCATCACCAGATGAAGCTGTGGATGCCGCGAATGTTATTGAAAAATGGATGGTTCCAGCTGATCGTTCGGGCAAATCGGCAGCATTTCTCGCTGAAATGTTCACTGCAGCTGGAAAGACCGAAGCTGCTTCAAAAACCCTGGAGAGTGTTTACAGTCAAAGCCTGGACCGGGAGGAACTGGAATCAGCTATTGAGGATCTGGTAGCCCATCCGGAAAGCGGTGCAGCCCCGCTTCTGCTTTCAGCCCAGATTAACCTGGAAAAAGGAAGGATTTCGGATGCTGTTGAAGCTCTAGAGAAAGCATTTGATGCAGGGGGGGGTGACGATAGCAGGAAACTGATCGATATCTGCAGGAATGTTCTGAGTGAAACCGGTGATACTACAGGTACTATCGCTGTTAAACTTGCTCGCTACCTGGTTGAAAGCGGAGATATCAAGGATGCTGTATTTGCCCTGCTTCCGATAGTTGATGCGGATTCGGCATTTGTGTTTGAAAATGTAGAACAACT